>JBBIKI010000001.1:0-150451 GCA_037445535.1 Acidobacteriota bacterium
AGCCCCGCCGCACCGGCATGATTCATCCTCTCTCCCCCTTTGAGCCGGTCCGCGGTAGGATGGCGGGCCAGGAGGGACCATGTTCGGCCTGATCCACGTACTGACCTTCCTGTTCTCCGTCCTGCTCTGGCTGCTGCTGGCGGCATGGAATACGCGCGCCGCCGCGTGGTCCATGGGATTCGCCCAGATTGGCCTGCTTAATTTCGCGGCCTACATGGCCTACGTGGCTTCGGCCCTGACCCTCGGCCACCTGGGCGACAGCATCGGCTACAAAGGTCCCCTCGTGGCGGCCTTTGTGGCCTTGGCCTGCGTGCTTCCCCTGGGATTCTTCTGGACCGCGCCCTGGGTCCTCTTCGTCACGGCCTGCCTGGTGATGGTCTTCTTCGGCTTTTTCTACCCCTCGGTGGAAGGCCTCCTGTCCCGCATGGAGGCGCAGGAGGGGCTCCATCCCTTCGGAACCACGGCGCGGTTTTCCTTGAGCTGGAGCAGCGGAAACATCGTGGGCATGCTCTTCGGCCCCTGGCTCATCGAACGGCATCCGGCGGCCGTCTTCGCCTTGGGGATCGCCGTGTGCCTCGGAGCCGCCATGGCTCTGGGCGCCCACCGGCGGCGCCATGGCGAGAGGCTGCCCGCAGCCCGGAGGGCCGCTCCGTCTCCTTCCCCCATGCCCGCCTTCACGGGCCCGGCCCTGGCGAGGCTTCGGCTGGGAGCGAGGGGGGCCCTCCTCTGCGGCAGCTTGGCGTTCATCGGAGCCATGCTCCTCTATCCGAAGATCCTCTCCACCGCGGGGATTCCGCTCCAGCGAGTGGGCTTTATAACGGCCTTCGGCAACCTCGGAGTCCTGGCCACGTTTCTGGTTCTCCTTCCCACGCGATTCTGGATGGGACGTCCGCGCCTGTGCGCGGCCCTGGGCGGACTCATACTCGTAGCCTACGGCCTCTGCCTCGCCTGGGCCCGGACGCCCTTCCTCTTCGCCCTGGCCGTGGCTTTGGGCGGAGCCGGGTACGCCGTGCCGTACACCTTCGCGCTCTTTTACGGGCTGAACACGCCCGATGCGGACAACGCGCGCCAGGGGGCCATCCACGAGACCCTCATCGGCCTCTCCCAGGGAGCCGGGCCCCTCATGGCGGGGGTATTGCTCGCCTCAGGAATGGGCCCCCGCGGCCTGGGATTCCTCATCGTGGCCCTGGGCCTGGCCTCCGTGGCCGCCCAGACGCTTTACGCCGCTGCCTCCGCCACTCCTGCCCTCCCCGAGGACGGGAGGGGCTCGGCTCTCTGAGCGAAGGAGATCCGCCATGTCCTCCTCTGCGACGCACCCTTCCCCGGACCGAATGCCCGTCCTTTTCGTGGGCCATGGCTCGCCCATGAACGCCATAGAAGACAACCTATGGAGCCAGGCATTCCGGGATCTGGGCGCCCTCGTACCGCATCCCAGGGCCATCCTCTCCATCTCGGCACACTGGTTCCTTCGGGGAACGTTCCTCACCGGCGAGGAGCACCCTGAAACGCTCCATGATTTTAGCGGATTTCCTCCGGAGCTTTACCGGATCTCTTACCCAGCACCAGGCGACAGGGCCCTCGCATCGGGAGCCGCCCGCCTTCTGGAGCGATTCGGCGCCTCCCCCCGCACGGACTGGGGCCTCGACCACGGCACCTGGAGCGTGCTCATGCACATGTTCCCGGAAGCCGATTGCCCGGTGGTGCAGCTCAGCATCGACGAGCGTCTGCCCCCGCCAGGCCACCTCGAGATGGGCCGGGCTCTGGCCCCCCTGCGCCAGGAGGGCGTGCTCATCATGGGCAGCGGCAACGTCGTGCACAATCTTCGCGACGCGTTCGGGCAGATGGCGCGTGGTACCTGTTTGACGCCCGATTGGGCCCGCGCCTTCGACGAGGAGGTGGCCCGCGCCCTGGACCGGCACGACGCCGGCGCGCTGGCTATGGCCTTGGACACGGAGAACGGGCGCCGCGCCCATCCCACCCCCGACCACTACCTTCCCTTGCTTTATGCCGCAGGAGCCAGCCAGGAGGAGGACGATCTCAGGTATCCCGTGACGGGCTTCGACATGGGCTCCCTCTCCATGCGCGCCGTCCTTTTCGGGTAGGATTTGGGGCTCGCGGCAGGCCGCCCCGGGCTGGGACGGCCGGCGGATCCGGCTGCGGTCAGGACTTGTCCCTGGCGAAGGAGCGGGCGGTGGAGGGTTGGTACCGGCGGTACGTGCCGTCCTCCATCTCCCGGCGCACGACGGTCTTGAAGACGTCGGCCATCTTCAGGGCGTGCCCGCTGCCCTGATAGAAAGTGTCCCAGGCATAGGTGTACATCTCTTGTAGCCTCTCCGGGCTCATGCGCTTGGGCTTGAAGACGACCTTGTCGCACGTATACTTGAGCCAGTCGTTGCTCAGGATTCTGCCTTCCGATTCCATCTGTGAACGGATCGGAGAGTGCGGGAAGGGCGTCATGATCGTGAACTCGGCCACGTCCAGCCTGATCTCCAGGAGGAAGTCCACGAGGCGCTTGATATCGTCCTCGTCCTGCTCGTCGGTCCCCAGGATGACTGTCGCCTCCACGGCGATGCCGCGCTCTTTGAGCCGCTGAATGCGCTTGCGAATGAAGTCCGACGTGTCGAAGACCGCCTGATAGACATACCAGGCTCCGGCTTTGGCGGCCAGGTCCAGGATCTCGTCGTCATCAAGGATAGGGTGGGACACCCACTTCTTTTTCAGCGGCGCCATGGCCGTGAAAAGGTCCACGAGCCAGGCGCGGTCCTGGGCCAGGGAGTTGTCCACGAGGAACATGCGGTTGTTGGGAATGGAGGCCATCTCTTCGATGACCTTGCCGATGGGCCTGGGCCTAAAGCGCCTGCCGCCCAGGTATCCGGTGCAGCAGGGAAAGCAGTTGAACTTGCAGCCGCGCGAGGCGTGGACTAAGTCCAGCATCTGCGTACCCCGGTAGTTGTAGAGCTCGCGCTTGAGGATGGTCCGGCGCGCCGTTCCCACGAGGGCCACGTCGGGTGGATCCCCCATATAGTCGTAGCGCGGTTTCAACCGTCCCCCCTTGAAATCCTCGAGGACGGAGGCAAAACGCCCCTCCACCTCGCCCAGAAATATGGAGTCCGCGTGGAGGGCCACCTCCTCAGGATGCAACATGGTGGCGATGCCGCCGAAGATCACGGGAACCCGCCGCGCCCGGAACCGGTCGGCGATGGCGAAGGCCCGCGGCAGCTGGCTGGTCAGCATGACGCTCATGGCCACGAGGTCCGTGGCCTCCTCGCAGTCCACGCCCTGGAGGTTCTCGTCGGTGAAGGCCAGGTCCACCTCGGGAGGCACCTCGGCCGCGAAGACGACGGGGCCGTGGGGCGGGAGGTGAAACTCCGTCTGGCGCTCTAGCTTGGGCCAGCTCGGGTAGATCAAACTCAGCTTCATGGACGGCCTCGTGCGCTGCCGGGGGCAGGGACACGCTCAGTATAACCCTTTCGGCCCGCGCCGTCTTGCTGAAACCCAATCTCCATACCGGCGTACTCTATACTGGGAGGTAGGCCGATGAAACGTTGTGTTCTGCCTGTTATTTTCGCCGTTGCCCTATTGGGGCTCCACCCGTGGGCCCAAACGCATGGGCCGCCGGAACACGGGGTCCAGCTCTCCACCCTCGATGCCGCCGTGAAGCCCTGCGAGGATTTCTTCGAGTACGCCAATGGGGGCTGGCTGAAGGCAAACCACATCCCCGCCCAGTATCCTTCCTGGGACGCCTCCTGGGAGGTGTACGAGCGAAACATGGCCCTCCTCAAGACCATCATGGAGGGAGCCGCCCAGGACACGTCGTCTCCCAAGGGAAGTGCCCGGCGCCTCGCGGGCGATTTCTTCGCCAGCGGCATGGATGAGGGGGCCATCGACAAGGCGGGCATCGGCCCGTTGGCCTCGCGGATTCAGCACATCCAGGCCGTGTCGTCCCCAAGAGACCTTGCCACCGAGGTTGGCCGCCTGCACCTGGAGGGGATCGACGCGGGCTTCGCCTTCGGCGTGGGGATCGACGACAAAGCGTCGGACCGGACCATCGCCAAGCTCGAACAGTCGGGCTTGGGGCTGCCGGACCGTGACTACTACACCAAGGACGACGCCCCGTCCAAGCTGATTAGGGCCCAGTACCTTAAGCACGTGGCCCGGATGTTCCAGCTCATGGGGGACCCGGCCTCCCAGGCCGCCATGAACGCCCAGGCCGTCATGACGATGGAGACCCGCCTCGCCGAGGCCTCCATGACGGCTGTGGAAAAGCGCGACCCCCAAGCCGTCTATCACAAGATGACCCGGGAACAGATCGCCAAGGAGGCCCCCGGCTTTGACTGGGCCGCCTACTTCACCTCCGCCGGCCTCCCTCCCGCCGAGACGGCCCTGGTCGTGAGGCAGCCTTCCTTCCTGAGGGAGTTCGCCCTCATGGCCAAGACATTGCCCCCGGTCCGATGGCGGGCCTACCTCCGGTGGCACCTGATCCATGGTACGGCCCGGTACTTGAGCGCTCCCTTCGTGATGGAGACCTTCGGCTTCTACAGCAAGACCCTCAGCGGCGTTGAGGAGCTTCGGCCGCGCTGGCAGCGCGTCCTGTCCGCCACCGAGGGAGCCATGGGTGAGGCCGTGGGCCAGCTCTACGTGGAGAAGGCTTTCAGCCCCGAGGCCAAGGACAAGGCCCTGGAACTCGTGAAGAACCTCCAGGATGCCTTGCGGGAGAGGATTATTCACCTGGACTGGATGACCGAGGCCACCAAGAAAAAGGCCCTCGCCAAGCTCGGCACCTTCATTATCAAGATCGGTTACCCCGACCGGTGGCGCGATTACTCGAAGCTGGAAATTACCCGAGGCCCTTACGTGCTCAATGCCCTTGCCGCCAACGCCTTCGAATCGCGGCGGAACCTCGCCAAGCTGGGCCAACCCGTTGACCGGACCGAGTGGCTCATGAACGCGGAGGAAGTGAACGCCTACTACGAGCCCCTCACCAACGAAATTTGCTTTCCGGCGGGAATTCTCCAGCCTCCCTTCTTCGACCCCCAGGCGGACGATGCATCCAACTACGGTGCCACGGGCGCCACCATCGGCCACGAGATGACCCACGGGTTCGACGATGAAGGGAGCCAGTACGATGCCTCCGGCAACCTCCGGGATTGGTGGACGCCTCAGGACCGAGCGGCCTACGCCGAGCGGCAAGCCATCATGGTGAAGCAGTACGGCGCCTACATGGCCCTGCCGGACCAAGCCATCAACGGCAAGCTGACCCTCGGAGAAAACATCGCCGACCTGGGCGGCCTCACCATCGCCTTCGCGGCCCTCGAACACGTGCTGGCGGACAAGCCGGCGGCGGAAACGCCGGGCGGGTTCACCCCTGAGCAGCGGTTCTTCCTCGCCTATGCCCAGTCCTGGCGGACGCTGCAGCGGCCCGAAGCCCTGCGGGTCCAGCTCAACACCGATCCCCATTCGCCTCCCAAGTTCCGCGTCCTGGGCCCCCTGGCCGATCTGCCCGAATTCCAAAAGTCCTTCGGCTGCGCCGAGGGAAGTCCCATGGTTCGCCCCCCCGCGCAGCGGCCGGTCATCTGGTAGGAGGAACCGAGAGGGAGGCTCGTCGCGCCAATTCCGAACCCATCGGAGCCCGACGGTTCGCGGGCTCCGATGGGTGTCTATGGGCCGCCTCTCGCAGGGCAGCAGAGAACAGCCTCGGAGCAAGCAGGCGAGGGCCATTTTGGCCCTCGCCGGGACGGGGAACCGCACGCGCCATCTTGGACCCAGCCATCATAAAGACATGATATTTATGCTCTATTCACAGATTGCATGGCCGCAGCGCATCTTGGCATGCCTTTTTCATTTGGTGGGATCTATCGCTTAGGAGGTCGCAGATGAAAACCACATTGAAAGCGCTCATGAGCACCACCGCCCTCGTAGCCACCCTGGGTCTGTCCCCGGCCGCTTTCGCCGCATCCCACGCCCGGTTCTCCAACGCCGTGGAAGTGGACGGCCAGATCGAAATGGTCAAGGTAGGCTCGGCCCGCAACGATCTCATGCACCAGTTGGCCGTCGTAACGCCCGAAGGCCAAGTCTATCTCCTCACCCGCGCGCGCAATGACGGCGCCGCATTCAAGACCGCCGGCCGCCTGGCTGGACGTGACGACTGGGCCAAGGTGAACGGCAAGCTGGTGAAGAAGGATGGGGCCCTTGCCCTGAGGGTCAGCCAAGTCTCAGAGGAGTAAGGCTCATGGCATTACGGAGGCGGGCGGCGGGCAACCGCCGCCCGCTTGTCCGTTCCACCCCGAGAGCGGGCGGGAAGCCGGCGTCCCTCACATCCTCCATTCCCCAGCCAGGATCCTCGGAATGAGCGGCTGGAGAATGCGGTAGGTGGCGCCCCACAGCTTGTGGGGTCCGATGCGGTAGAAAGGTATCCACTCGGGTTCAGGCCGGTCCGGGAGGGTGATGAGTTCCTTTCCGTTGGCTTCGGGGCGCCCCAGATCTCGGATTCCTACATCGAGAATTTCCGCGATTTCTCTCTCCTGCCGCCGCCACTGGGCAGGCCGGACGATTCCAGCCAGAAAAGGGTGGATCACGAAGCGGGTGATGCGGGTTTCCAGCGGAGGCAGTTCGGCCAGCACATGGACCGCCGAGGGCGGGAGGCCAATCTCTTCCTCCGCTTCCCTCAGGGCCGTTTCGCGCATGCTGCCGTCGCCCGGTTCGTGCTTTCCCCCCGGGAAAGCGATCTGCCCCCCGTGAAGGCCCCAGTTGGTTCGCCGCACGAGTACCAGCCCCGTGTCCCCGTCTTCGCGCCCATAAATGGGAACGAGGGCGGCCGCCTGGGTGGCTGCCTCCGGGCCTTTGCGCTTCATCTTCCCCTCCACGCCGGACCGCGAGTATCTTGGAGCCGAGCCCGGCACCAATGCAAGGGCGCCAGCCGCTGACCACGTGCCCGGCCGTTCCGGGGCAGGCATGGGGAGGAACGCTTTGCGTTACACTGAGGAGCGCACTGGCGCCGCGAACCCCTTTACCTCAAGCGCCTTTCAGGAGGACGTCATGGCCCGATTACCCCTTATCCTGGTGGCCGCCCCGCTGCTGGCGGCCTTGGCGGCCGTCCCCGCCCCGGCACAGTCACCGGCGGCCCATTCCAAGCCGACCCGCGCACAGGCCACAGAACTTGGGCGAACCAAGTGCCCTCCGCCAACGCCCAAGCGGCCCGTGGTGGACACCTACCACGGCGTGCAGGTGGTAGATGATTACCGCTGGCTCGAGGACGGGCCGGATATCATGGTAAAGGTGTGGAGCACGGCGGAGAACGAGTGCGCCCGCGCCTACCTGGATCAGCTTCCCGGACGGGACATCCTTAAGGCTCGCTTCACCGGGCTCCTGGGCGGCGCCTCCCCCAGCTACCGTGACCTGCAGATGGAAGGCGGAACGCTGTTCGCCCTAAAAAACCAGCCGCCCAAGCAGCAGCCGTTCCTCGTGGCCCTCCCCTCGGTGCAGGACCCGGCGGGCGCGCGGGTCATTTTGGATCCCAACGCCGTAGACCCGCGCGGCATCACGGCCATCGACTGGTACGTCCCTTCGCCCGACGGCAAGCTGGTCGCCGTCTCCCTATCCGTGGGGGGCACGGAGGACGGGACGGTTTTCATCTGCGACGCGGCCACGGGCAAGCGGGCCTTCGAGGCCATCCCGAGGGTCCAGGAAGGGACCGGCGGGGGAAGCTTGGCGTGGGACAAGGACGGCAAGGGGTTCTATTACACCCGTTATCCAAGAGGCACGGAGCGGCCACCCGCTGACCTGAACTTCTACCAGGAGGTGTACCACCACACCCTCGGGACTCCCGATTCGAAGGACACTTACTGCACCGGCAAGCAGTTTCCCCGCATCGCGGAGACGGTCCTCAAGCGAAGCGATGACGGAGCGTTCATCCTCGCCACGGTGGCCAAGGGTGACGGCGGCGAGTTCGCCTTCTACCTCCTGGGCCCCGCGGGGACCTGGGCCTGCGTGGCGGACTTCGCCGATCAAGTGAAGCTCGCCGAGTTCGGCCCCGGCGGAACCCTGTACCTCCTTTCCATCAAGGGGGCTCCCCGCGGGCAGATCCTCCGCCTGCCTCTGGCCGAGCCTGAAATCGCCAAAGCCACGGTGGTGGTACCGCAGTCGGAAGCCGTGGTGGAGGAGTGCCTGCCCACCGCCACGCGCCTGTACCTCCGGGAGATGACGGGCGGACCCTCCCAAATCCGGGTCTTTGACCTTCACGGCAAGGCGATGGGAGACGTGCCCGTGCCTCCGGTCACCGCCGTGGGTGCCCTCCTCCGGACGGGCCAGGACGACCTGCTGTTCCGAATGGTGAGCTATCTTACTCCCCCCGCGTGGTACCACTACGTGGCCGCCGCGGGCAAGGTGGAGCGAACGGCCCTGGCGGAAACCTCTCCGGCGGACTTCTCCGGCACCGAAGTGGTGCGCGCCTCGGCCATCTCTAAGGACGGCACCAGGATTCCTCTCACCCTTCTCATGCGCAAGGGCACCAAGCTGGACGGGACGAATCCCGCCCTTCTGACGGGCTACGGAGGGTTCGGCATCAGCGAGACGCCGAGCTTCTCCGCCGTCCGGCTCGCCTGGATCGAGCAGGGAGGGATCTGGGCCATCGCCAGCCTTCGGGGAGGAGGAGATTTCGGCGAGGAGTGGCACCAGGAGGGCATGCTCACGCTCAAGCAGAATGTCTTCGACGACTTCGGCGCCTGCGCCAAAGAGCTCGTGGCAAAGGCCTACACGTCGCCCGCGCACCTGGCCATCATGGGGGGAAGCAACGGCGGCCTCCTCATGGGAGCGGAGCTAACCCAGCATCCCGGCCTCTTCAAGGCCGTGGTGAGCTACGTGGGCATTTACGACATGCTCCGGGTGGAACTCTCCACCAACGGGGCCTTCAACGTGACGGAGTACGGCACCGTGAAGGACCCCGTGCAGTTCAAGGCCCTGTACGCCTACTCGCCCTATCAGCACGTTCAGGACGGGACGGCCTACCCGGCCACCCTCTTCCTGACGGGTGCCAACGATCCCCGGGTGGACCCCATGCAGTCCCGCAAGATGGTGGCCCGGCTCCAGGCGGCCAACGGGGCCAAGACGCCCATCCTCCTGCGTACGGACATGAGCAGCGGGCACGGCCTGGACATGGCCCTCTCTCAGCGCATCGCCGAGGATGTGGACGTGTACGCCTTCCTCTTCCACCAGCTTGGCGTCACGGTTAAGCCCGTGGCAGGCAAAACCGCCGGCTAGCAAAGTGTCCGCTCTCGCCCGTGAGGGACGGGAATGGAGAGGCGTTAGCACTCCGCCTCCGTCCTGAGACCCGCCGGAGGCCGGCATTCCACGCTGAACACCAAGCCCGTCGCCGGGTGGGGCAGAACGAGACGCATGGCGTGCAGCAGGTAGCCCGTGTCTCCAGGCAGCGCTGGGGACCCCGGCCGGAAGCCTCCCCCCGCCGCGTAGAGGGGATCGCCCGCCAGGGGATGGCCGCAGGCCGCCATGTGGATGCGGATCTGGTGCGGGCGGCCCGTGTCGATGAGGACCTCCACGAGGCTAGTGCCTTCCTCGTACTGGAGCACCCGGACTTGGCTTTTGGAGGCCTTGCCCCCCTCCAAGGCGGCGTAGACCGAACCCAGGACCGGGTGGGGAACGAGACCGATGGGCGCCTCAACCGTAAAGTCGGGGCGGGCGGGGTACCCCTCCACGAGGGCCCGGTACGCCTTGGTCACCTTGTGCTCTCGCCAAGCAAGGGAGAGGGCGCGCCCACTCCGGGGGGTTCTGGCGAAAAGTACGATCCCGGAGGTGCCTCGCCCCAATCTGTGAACGGGGGACGCCCCCGGGTACCGGCGGCGCACTGCGGCAAGCAGGGTGTGCTCCAGAAAGCCGCCTCCGGGAAGGGCCGGCAGGCCCGAGGGCTTGGCCACGGCCAGCAGATCCTCGTCCTCGTAAAGCACGGCGTAGACCAGCGGCACGTCCGGCTCGTTCCAGGGCGGCCGCCTCCAAACCAGGATCTGCCCGCGGCGCAGCACCTGGGCCGGGCAGCAGGGTTCGCCGTCTAAAAGGACCTGGCCCCCTTCGATCCGTTCGCGCCAGCCCGCCTCCGGCGTGTGCCTGTACCGCTCGGCCAGGTAGGCGAGGAGGGTGCGGCCTTCGCCGCGCCAGCCGATGATTTCGGTGTAGGTGTATCCCTGGTTCAACGGGTGATCCCTCGGAAGGCCCCCGGCCCTCTCATTTGAGCGAGAAGACGATCTCCCCGTCCTTGCCGGCGATGCGCAGGACCGGCCCCGCGCCGAGCGTCTGGGCATCAGCCAGGCAGGCGCGGACGAAGGGGGCGAAGTCATTGTCCGCCTTGTCCTTGTCCTCCCGCCCGAAGTCCTTGGCCCAGGAGGCCACCGTGTCCATGGACACGGAGATGCTCACCGTTTCCTTGCCGTCCTTCTTCACCGCAAAGACCAGGCCGGAGGGCCTGGGTGCCCCGGGGGGTACCTGCCGGGTGAAGGTCCGGACGAAGAAACTCACGGGTTCCTGCTTGTCATTTTGGGCGGTGAAGAACAGCACCTCGCGGTGGCTGGCCTGGTCACCCTGCACGATCTTCATGAGGTCCGCTATGGGGAACTTCGTGTCGTGGCTTCCCACGCGGCCCACATCCAGGTCGCCCTTGGTGTGCGCTGAGAGGTACTGGAGGAGCTGGAGGGGCAGTTCCATGAGGACGCGGTCGCCCGGGCTCTGAATTCGCAGCGCCACGAACGTGGCGGAAGGACCGGCGGCGAAGGAAACTGTAGAAAGGAGCACGGCCAGGGCCAAGCCCAAGAGGGCCGGCACCCAGAACCGGAAACGGCTCGACGAATCCATGGCACACCTCCTTGGAAAGAGGATACGGGCGCGGCGGACAGTTGTTGCACGCCTGGGCGTTACCACTCTCAGGGATGGCCAGGCCCCGTCAAAAGCGTTATACCCTTCCTAGAGCGCCCCAGCAGGCCTTGAGCGCCGAGCCGCCGCGGGCGTGGAGGTCACGCCATGACGATGAGCGATCGGTCTGAATCCTTTTTCCCGGATGTGCCGGCCATTCCAGAGGCGTTCCGTCTTGACGGACCCGTGGTGTGCGACCAGTACCTCGTAAACGGGGAGCTTCGGCGGTGGAATGGCCCCTTCCGGGACGTGCTGTCTCCCGTCTGCGAGAAGACGCCGGACGGACTGAAGCAGACGCTTCTGGGCAGGTACCCGCTCATGGGCCAGGGCGAAGCATTGGAGGCCTTGAATGCCGCCGCGGCCGCTTACGACCACGGCCGCGGTTTCTGGCCCACCCTCTCGGTCCGCCAGCGCATCAAGTACGTGGACCAGTTCGCCTTCGCCATGAAAGAGAAGCGTGACGAGGTGGTGCGCCTCCTCATGTGGGAGATCGGCAAGACCCACGGCGACGCGGCCAAGGAGTTCGACCGCACGGTGGAGTATATCCGAGATACGGTGGACGCCCTCAAGGAGCTGGACCGGGTCTCCTCCCGCTTCACGATCACCCAGGGGATCATCGGACAGATCCGCCGCGGGCCTCTGGGCGTGGTCTTGTGCATGGGCCCCTTCAACTATCCGCTGAACGAGACCTTCACGACTCTCATTCCCGCCCTCATCATGGGCAACACCGTCCTCTTCAAGCCCCCGCGCCTTGGGGTCATGCTCCATTTTCCGCTCCTGCGCGCCTTTCAGGAGTCCTTTCCGCCGGGCGTCGTGAACACCCTTTTCGGCCGGGGCCAGGAGGTGGTCCACCCCCTCATGGCTACGGGAAAAATCGACGTGCTGGCCTTCATCGGCTCCAGCAAGACCGCGGACACCCTGAAGAAACAGCACCCCAAGCCCCACCGCCTGCGATCCGTTCTCGGGCTCGAAGCAAAAAACGCGGCCATCGTTCTCAAGGACGCCGATCTGGATCAGGCCGTAGGCGAGTGCGCCCTCGGAGCATTGTCCTACAACGGCCAGCGGTGCACGGCCCTTAAAATTCTGTGGGTCCACAAGGATGTGGCGGAGCCCTTCCTCCACAAGCTCGCAGTGCAGGTATCGGCCCTTAAGTGCGGCATGCCCTGGGAGCCGGGAGTCAGCATCACCCCCATGCCCGAGATGGACAAGCCCGAGTATCTGACCCAGCTCGTGAACGACGCGGTGGCCAAAGGCGCCCGTCTGGTGAACCCCGGCGGAGGCCGGGTGGAGGGCACCCTTTTCACCCCCGCCATCCTCTACCCCGTGGATAGCTCCATGCGGGCCTACCACGAGGAGCAGTTCGGCCCCGTGATCCCGGTGGCGGTGTTCGAGGATTTGGAGCAGCCGGTGCGGTACGTCATCGACTCGCCGTACGGCCAGCAGGTCAGCATTTTCGGCACGGACCCGGCGGTCATGGGCAGGCTCGTGGACCCCCTCGTGAACCAGGTCTGCCGCGTGAACATCAACAGCCAGTGCCAGCGGGGGCCCGACACGTTTCCCTTCTGCGCCAGGAAAGACTCGGCGGAGGGCACCCTCTCGGTCTCCGATGCCCTGCGCGTTTTCTCCATCCGCACCTTGGTGGCCGCCAAGGCGTCCGAGGCCAACAAAGGCATCATTGAGGGCATCGTCCGAGACCACTATTCCAACTTTATTTCCACCGACTTCATCCTTTAGCACTCGCCCTCGAGGGGAATAACGGGGCGAGCAAGCCGGTAGAGATGGTCAGCGGAGGGATGAAGGATGGCCGAGCGTGTTGCCCTAGCCCATGATGAAGACGGTCACCAGCCCTCCCGGCGCCATCCCTCCGGGCAGCCCTTCTCACTGCGCCGGATGGGGGTGATCATGGAGCCCGAACCCGGCAACCCGTTGGAGGAAGAGGGCGTCCTGAACCCCGCCGCGGCCCGGGGTCCCGACGGCCACCTCTACCTCTTTCCGAGGATCGTTGCCAAGGGAAATTACTCCCGCATCGGCATTGCTCGTGTGCTCTTCAACGGGGAGGGCAACCCCGAAGGCGTGGAGAGGCTGGGGGTGATCCTCGAGCCCGAAGCGGATTACGAGCGGCGGCCCGGCGGCGGGGGCGGGTGCGAGGATCCCCGCATCTCCTTCGTGGCTCCCCTGAGCCGGTACATCATGACCTATACGGCTTTCGGCCCCAGGGGTCCCCGGATCGCCCTCGCGGCTTCCCACGACCTCCTCCACTGGGAGCGTCTGGGGCTGGCTACCTTCGATCCCTGCGACGGAACCGAGTGCAGCGTGCTGGACTTCACGGGCGTGGACAACAAGGACGCCTCCATCTTTCCCGTCCTCGTCCCCGACCCGAAGGGCCGGCCCTCCCTGGCCATGCTTCACCGGCCCCTGTTCAAGGGGACCGATGCGGCCGACACGGTTCACCATCCGACGCCACGGCAGGTGGACGTCCCCCGGGAGAGCATCTGGATCTCCTATTGCCCCAGGGATGGGGAGAACGGAACACGGTTGGGACACTTTCGAGAGCATCACCGGCTCGCCGGTCCCGTGGCCCCTTGGGAGCGGCTGAAAGTGGGCGGCGGGGCGCCACCCTTTCTGACCCGCGATGGCTGGGTCTTCCTGTATCACGGCGTGAACGGCGAGCCGCCCGTCCCCGGCCAGCCGCGGCGGCTGCGCTACAGTGCCGGCGTAATGGTCCTGGACCGCCACGATCCGACGATGCTCCTCTACCGCTCGCCGGCGCCCTTGCTGGCCCCGCAGTCAAAGGCGGAGCGCGAAGGCACGGTGGCGAACGTGGTCTTCCCTACAGGGACGGACGTGCGCGCGGACTTGGCCGTTAATCACCGGGTGGACGTTTACTACGGCATGGCCGACAGCCGCATCGGCGTGGCCACGCTGGACATCCCCGGCGAGCTGCCGCCGGGAGCCCTCAAGGATCCCCACGAGGGCAAGGTATAGCAAGGTGTTGCAGGAGATAGCCGTGACCGAAACCCAGCGATGGATTGAACAGGCGAGACTGCTTCTGAAAAAAATGGCTCGAACCAAGAAGCTCGCGCACTTGGTTTCCTTGCAGGATCACATGCGGCAGCTCGACTTCCCCAAGGCCCTTTGCGACCTGGGGTGCGACGACCACTGCGAGGAGTGCTTCTGGGGCTATTTGGGGGGGTACCCCCTTCTGAGTCCCTGCCGCTTTGCCGCGTTCCAATCGGCGCTCAAGAGCCTAAGCGCAACCGGAACGGACCGAGCTGTGCTGAGGCGCGAGGCCACGGCCCTCCTCGCGATCCTGGACGACCTTCCCAAGCCTCGGCCGGCCTGACCGGCCATCCATTCAGGGTCTCGTTTTTTTCTCATGGAGGCTAACATTCCGGCCTCCAAGGGCATCATTCACGTCGTGGACCATGTGCCCTTCTTCCCCAGCGCGAAGTGACCGGAGTTGGGGGAACGGCACGAACCTTGACAAGCCGGCGCGAATAGCCCAGCCCGGAAGGCCTCACGCCTTCCGGGCACCCTTTTTATGGCGCGGGTTCTTTGGCGAGCCCAGTCTGAATCGTGAGCTTGCGGCCCTCCGTCGCAGCCACGCCAAACCGGCCCTTGTAATCCTTGAAGACCAGATGCCCGTCCCCCGCCGAAAGGATGCTGCAGGCCGTGTCCAGATGCTCGATGAGGTGGTGCAAAGCCCCGCCCGCAGACGAGGCGGTGGGGTATTCCGCCACGATCAGGGTGCGAGTGGCCCCGTCCTTGTCCTTATACTCCCCGGCCACGGCGGTGACCGTGCGGCCCAGGAGGAGAACGTCCCCCTCGCCCAGGGTTACCATCGCTTGCATTCCGATGGGTCCTCGGAGTATCCGTGCGGAGCCGGGCTCCAATCCCTCCTTTGGCAGTAAGGCCAAGCACGGCGGCGGCTCACCGGCGGGGATCTTGTCCGCCACCGCCCTGGCAGCGGCCACGAGCACCTTGGACAGGCCTGGGGCGGGCTCGGGCCCCGTGGCCACGACGTAATCCGCTCCCTTCTGCAGGAGGATCTGGTTGCGCCCCACGGTGTGGCGCTCGGCGAAGGAAGGATCGGGCGTCTCGCGCCCGCAGTTCGCCCAGTAGGTCCCCAGCGCCGCGGCCGGGTCGGCCATGCGGTAGATCTCGACGGTGAGGGATTCTGGCCCCCGGCGGTACCGCTGGACGGTGCATGCCTCGAAGCCCATCTCCAGGAAAGCCTCGCCGCCTCCGTCGATGTGGTCGTAGAGGGCCTCCCCCTCGTACACCCTCGCCGCCCCGTCCTTCGACCAACCCTGCACAAAACCGCCGGCAGGCAGAAGAGATAGGTCGCCCGCGGCCCTCGCCGCCACCGCCGCCAGGATCATCATGATCCCCGCCGCCACGTCCTTCGCCCTCATCTGCATGCCTTGTCCCGCCATGAGACGGCCGTCCTTCAGATCTTGTACAGGGTGATTTTGGAGGGATCGCCGATGCCGAGGCCAAGGGTCTGGGCGTAGCCGAGGTAGTCAGTGAACCGTGGGTGGTCGTTGACCTTCACCCCCATGGCCCTGCGCTTGGCCACCATCTGGTCGTGGCAAGCGCGGTCCAAGGCGAACGGGTCCGTGGCGAAATAGAGGGAGTGATTGGGGAAAAAGAACTGCTCGTTGCCCATGGGGCCTCCGTCGTACTGCCCCCGGATGCCGTCGGTGACGTTGAGGACGAGCTTATCCCGCACCCACGGGGCCGCTAGGACCTCCGTGCAGACCCTGAAGAACAGGGGCTGGTGGAGGCGTCCCGTGTTGCACACGGATCCGTACCCCAGGTTCTTGGTGGCCATGGAGATCCCGTTGCCGGCGTTCTTGAAAGCCGCCAGGTTGATGATCTTGGTGAGCTTCCTGGTGACCAGCTTGCCGAAGTAGGAGTACTCCCCTGTAAAGACGTGCTGGTTGGCGTATGCGTCGTCGCTCGCGTAGCCCGCCACGCCCTTGCCCACGATGCCCTTGGCGTAGTAGTACGCCTCCTGGTCGAAATGGTCCGCGCTGAGGTGCTCGCCCTTGGCGTTCTTCCAGGGCTTGCCGTCATCGGCCATGGTCTGGAGGGACTCGATGGTGACCCCGGGGAAGCGGTCTTGGGTGAACCCCGCCTCCTTGAGCATGTCGTCGAAGCGGTCCCAGATGACCACGTTCTTCCTCGGGATCCCTCCCTCTTCCAGCCAGGCCACGACGGCCGATACGAGGGCGGGTGTGGTGTTGATGAGGGGCGCTCCCACGGGGTTCACCTTAATCCCCACCACGTCATCTTTGGCGAAGAAGAGGCCAAAGCTTTCCCTCATGCTCTTGCCTGTAAGCTCCGCCAAGCCCGCCGCGAACATGCGGGAGACGATTTTGGGATCCACCCTCCGGTCCTTCATGGACCGAGGATCGGTTGCTTGAACCACTTTGCCTGGAAAGGGACCCGGCAGGGCGTGCTTCCCTCTCGGGACCTTCATGAAGTCGGCGACATTGGTTTCCACGTTCGAGGGAACAGGTGCCGCCGCTTTTTCCTCGGCGAAATCGGGAACGCCAAGGACCAGACCGCCGGCGGCGCAGACGCCGAGGGTTTTCAAGAAATCACGCCGGTCCGGGTCCAGGGCGGGCTTCAGGGAACGGTACGGCTTTCGGCTCATGGCTCCCCCCTCATGGCCATGGTACGCCCCCGGGCCATGGTAAGTTTATAGGCGCACGCACATGGAGGAGGCCTCACGGCCTCCTCCTCGTGCGACACGTCCCGCGCGTTGCCTCGCGCAACACGCCGGGGACAAGGCTTACGGCCGGGCTTCGAGAACCATGTTGAAGGGCGTCTGGGCAACCCGCTGCACGTGCTTGAAGCCGCCCTGCTCCACCACCTCCCGAATCTTCTTCTCGCCCGCCTGAGCCCCCAGCGCGGGGCCCTTGCTGGCGCCCGAAAGGGACGCGGGCACGCAAACCATGGTGGAGGTTCCGTAGAAGAGGCGTCCGATGGGATTGAGGTTCTCGGAGATTTCGTCGCCCGCCTTGGGCTCCACGATCATCCATTCGCCTTCGGGCCGCAGTGTCTCCTTGGTGTGCTTGGCCACGCCGAGCGGGTCGGACATGTCGTGGAGTGAGTCAAAGGTGGTGATAAAGTCGTACGTCCCGGGGAAGGTTTCAGCCTTGCCCACCTTGAACTGGACGCGGGCCTCAACACCCGCCGACTTGGCGCGCTCGCGGGCCACTTTGATGGAGGCCTCGTGGCTGTCGTAGCCCACGAACCGGGAGTTGGGATAGGCCTTGGCCATGAGGATGGTGGAGGCGCCGTGGCCGCAACCCAGGTCGGCCACGTCGATGCCCTTCTTGAGGCGGGGCTCCATTCCCTGGAGGGAGGGAATCCAGTTCTTGATCAGGTTGGCCGCGTAGACGTGGCCGAAGAAGCGCTCCGTGCCCTCGAAGAGGCCCGGATTGTGCTCGCCCCACTCCAGCCCTCGCCCCGTTTTAAAGCGCTGTTCGATGTGGGGCTCGTCGTGGACCGTGGCGGCGATGATCTGGAAGGCGCCGGGGATGAAGTAGGTGCTCGTCTCGTCCGCCAAGAGGTGGGCCTGCTCCGGCGTGAGGGAGTAGGTCTGGTTCTTGGCGTGCAGCGTCACATACCCGCCCGCGGCCTGGTTGTTGAGCCACTCGTGGACGTAGCGCTCGCTGGTGCCCGTGGCCTTGGCCAGTTCCGCCGGGGTCATGGGCCCGCCTGCAGCCAGGATCTTGTATAGTCCTAATTTGTCACCTATGACCACCAGGGACGCGCTCATGGCGGCGCCTATATCCGTCAGCATCCTCTGGAGTGATTCGTTGAGTTTGGTCTCGTCGACCTGTGGTCGCATGGGAAACCTCCTTGCCGCCACCGGCCCTCTGCCGGCGGCACGACATGAAAGAAACCGGTGGATCCCCCGCACCCGGGATTCGGGGCGGCGGCCCCCCCGCTACGACGCACCACACGAAGTGTCCTCCTTTAAAAGGTGAGGTTAACAGCCGCGCGCAGGGAGCTATTTCATGCCAGCTTCGGGTGTATTCTAGGGGCTCTGGGAGGGGACAATTTGGCGCACCGCACCCTTAAATCGGGATACGGAGACCTCTCGGAACGCCTCAACCGGTTCCCCCAGGGAGCACCGCCCTCCGAACGCCTGTTCGACATCCTCAAGCTCCTGCTGAGCGAACGCGAGGCCGCCCTCGTGGCCCAGCTCCCCATCCGGCCCTTCACGGCGAAGCGGGCCTCAGCTCTGTGGAAGGTCTCCGAAGCGGAGGCGAGAACAATTCTGGAGGAGCTCGCGTCCCGCGCGGTCCTTCTGGACCTGCAAGAGAACGGGTGCACCTCCTACGTTCTGCCTCCGCCCATGGCGGGGTTCTTCGAGTTTTCCCTCATGCGCGTGCGGGGCGACCTGGACCAGAAGGCCCTCGCCGAACTGTTCTACCACTACCTGAACGTGGAGGAGGCCTTCGTCCGGGACCTTTTCGCCCGGGGTGAAACCCAGCTAGGACGGGTCTTCGTGGATGAACGGGCCCTTCCTCAAGAGGAGGCCCTGCACGTGCTGGACTACGAGCGCGCCTCGCAGGTGGTGCGCTCAGCGGCGGCCATCGGCATCGGCCTGTGCTACTGCCGGCACAAAATGGCGCACCTGGGACGGGCCTGCGACGCTCCGCTGGATATCTGCATGACGTTCGGCACCACCGCCGCGTCCCTTACTCGCCACGGGGTCGCCCGCAGCACCCAAGCGTCCGAGTGCCTCGACCTCCTCTCGGCCGCCAGGGAAAATGGCCTCGTCCAGTTCGGCGAGAACGTTCGCCACGGAGTGAACTTCGTCTGCAACTGCTGCGGCTGTTGCTGTGAAGCCATGATCGC
This sequence comes from Acidobacteriota bacterium, assembly GCA_037445535.1. Classification (GTDB taxonomy): domain Bacteria; phylum Acidobacteriota; class UBA4820; order UBA4820; family DSQY01; genus JAKAJA01. The sequence goes on from JBBIKI010000001.1 coordinate 18,793, forward strand.
CGCTCGGCGCTTCGGGTTCATGCGCCCCGTCCACACCACGAACTTCATCCCGGCCCTCGACTCCGGCGCTTGCAACGGCTGCGGGAAGTGCGTCTGTGCCTGCCCCGTGGAGGCCCTGGGCCTGGTCTCGGCCCACGATGCCCGGCGGCCCGCCGCCAAGGTGGCCCGGCTCGAGGAAGACCGCTGCTTGGGATGCGGCGTCTGCGCGGGAGCTTGCCCCGAGGAGGCGATCCGTCTCCGGGACCGGCCTGAGCGCGTCCTTACCCCCGCCAACACGGCCCACAAGGTGGTCTGTATGGCCATCGAGCGGGGCACCTTGGCGGAACTCTTGGTGGACGGCCAGTCTTCTTACGGCCACCGGGCCGTGGCCGCCATCCTGGGCGCCATCCTCAGGCTGCCCCCCCTCAAGAAGGCCCTGGCCTCCCGCCAAGTCAAATCCCGCTTCCTGGCGGCGCTGCTCGAGACTAAGGGCCTATCCGTACAATAGGATTTGACCGCGACGGCGGGCTTCGCATGACCGCGTTGGCCTCCCTGGAACGGGCACCACCCTGTCGCCGGCCGGCCGCCTTGTCCTGCTCGCCCGGCGCCGCGCGCGCGACCGGACCCTGGTTGCGGATAGGCCCTAATCCCGCCGTCCAAGCCGGCCCCATGTGACCTGCTCGGCCCGGACGGAAATAGAAAGCTAGAAGGACCCCGCAAGGCTTCTCAAGGCCTGCCCGTCCCGGGCACGCCCCGTCCTGAACCTCTCCGCGGTCCTTTCCGCACACCGCGCACCGGGCGTGGGGCACGGCTTACACCGGCGTTGATGGGCCGCGGTGGCCCTGAAGGGAGGCTGGCATGCGGGAGAATCGGATGTGGCTGTGGGGGCTTGTCCTGGCATTGGCCATGGGGCTGGGCCTTGGGGTCCAGGCGGCCGACTGGACCGTCCTCGTCTACCTGGACGGCGACAACAGCCTGGATTCATACGCCGTGAAGGACATGAACGAAATGGAGCGGGTGGGCTCCTCGGAGAGCCTGAACATTATCGTCCTTGTGGACCGGCTGGAGGAGGGTGCCAAGCTGTATCGCATGGTCCAGGACAGCACGGACGCCATCGTCTCCCCCGTGCTAGAAGATTGGGGCGAAGTGAATATGGGTGATCCGGCCACCCTTCAGGCGTTCCTGGACTACGGCATGGCCAGCTTCCCAGCGGCCCGGACCGCCCTCGTGCTCTGGGACCACGGCGGAGGTTGGCTGGGCGTCTGCTGGGATGACCATGACTTGACGGACGATGGCGTCACGGACCGGCTGACCCTGGACGAAGTCCAGCAGGCCATTGGCAGCCGCTACGTGGATATGCTCGGCTTCGACGCCTGCCTCATGGCCATGGCGGAAACGGCCTACGAATTCAGAAACCAAGCGGGCGTCATGGTCGCCTCCGAGGACTCCATTCCGGGCGACGGATGGCCTTACGACACGGTCCTGGCCGGACTCGCCTCGAATCCAGGGTGGACGGGAGCCGATCTGGGCGCATGGATCGTGGATGCCTATATGGCGTTCTACGGGTTCCATAACAAAGTGACCCTTTCCACGGTGGACCTGGCTCGAAGCCAGGGACTCCTGGGCGCCATCAACGACCTCGCCACGGCCCTCATGGCGCACATGGAGCGAGGCGTCGTGCTGGGAGCGCAGGGCACGGCGGAGTATGTGGGCGCGTATGGACAATACTACGCCTTCATTGACTTGGCGGGCTTCGCCGGCTACGTGGCGTCCCACACCCGCTACGCCGGCACCCGAAGCGCGGCCCTCGCGGTAGCCAGCGAAGCCCGCGGCGCCGTCCTCTCCGAAGCACACGGCTTCGGCAGCCACGGTGCTACGGGCCTGAGCATCTTTCTGCCCGTGTCTCCCCACTACTACAAGGAGGTATACGGAACTGGGCTGGATTTCACCAGCGACAGTCTGTGGGACGAGTTCGTGACGTCGCTCTACAAGCACGGATCGAGGAAGGGTTAAGAGGCACAGTCCAGGAGCCTTCCGGGTGCCATCCGCCGGGGGTGCCGAGGGGAGCTCTTTCCTTGGCACCCCGGCGGCTTATTTCTGCCGGTGCGGGAACCCTCATGGCCGCCATTGAAGGAGAGGGACGGAGCCGAGCGCAAGGAATCCGGCCAGAAGAGCCCCTTCGGGAAGCCCGAGGAAGGGGAGGATGACCAGCCCCCCGAGGACGGCGCCCAGGGCGCCCCCAAGCACGTCCGCGGCGTACAGGGAGCCCGCCGCCCCTGCCCCTTCGGTGCAGGAGCTTGCGTAGGCGAATAGGGCGCCTACAAAGGCACCCGAGAGAGCCAGGAGGCAGAGGCTCACGGGCAAATCCCGCACCCCCCCGCTCCCGAGGATACTCGCCGCCAGAGCAGCGAGAAGGGCCGTGCCCAGGAGTAATGCAAGACCCGTCCCCGTACCGGGGATTATCCCTTTCCGGCGTCCATATCCCAGCACCCAAGCCCCGGCGCTCAGGCCTGCCATGAAGGCGCACAGGAGCAGGCCCATGTCCTGAAAGAGGATGCCGCCTTGCGTCTGGTATCCCAGGAGGACGGCCCCTTCCAGTACCATGCCCGAGAAGCCCGCCACCGCCACCAGCATCATGCCCCGCCACCGGGCCGCCCGCCTCGCAAGAGCGCAGGCGAAGGCCCACAGCCCCCCAGGCAGAACCACCCAGACCCACGCCGCCGGGCCTGGAGATTCAGGACCCGATACCAGCCCCAGGCGGGGGATAAAGCGCGAGAGCCCCACGAGGAGGGTCACGGGGTAGCACACGGGCCGAGCGTCCGTGTTCTCGGGGGCCGGGCTGTTCCTCACCTCCGCCGCGATCTCCGCAACCCTGTCGTTGTTGAGGAGGTACCGGATATAGCCGGGCGACACGAGGCGGGCGGTGATGGCCCGAGCCTCCAACCGCCCGGCGAGCACCTCGGGATCCCTCACGAGGGGCGAGGCCGAGGCCAGGATGAGGTTCACCGTCCCGGGCAGCACCAGGAGGTCTCCGAATGCCTCGCGCGCCGCCCGGCAGATGCTGGCGTTGCGAGCAGCCAGGGCGGGACTCCACAGGTTTTCAGCGGACCGCAAGCGGAAGGCGAGGACGCCTCCGGGGGCCAGCCGCGCCCTGCAAGCGCCGAAGAACTCCCGGGTGTAGTACCGGTTGGCTTGGCCGGAGGAGGGCTCGGGCATGGCGTTGAGGATGAGGTCGAAGGGACCGGCGCGCTCAAGGGCACGGCGCGGGTCGCCCACCCGCAGATGCACGCGAGGCGAGCCCAGGGCCCGCCTCCCCTCCTCCGGAAGAAAGGGCTCGGTCAAGCGCAGCAGGCCTCCGTCCAATTCCACCATCTCGACTCGATCCGGGCTATTCTTCAGGACCTCCGCGGCAAGGCCCTCCACGGCTCCGCCCAAGATGAGAACCCGGGCCGGCCGGGCCACCTGGAGGGCAGCGAGCTGGACGAACTCCTCCGCCGAAGTCCCCTGGCTCTCGTAGGCCAAGGCCCCGTTGTCGAAGACCGCGATTTGACCCATAGCTCCAGCCACCACCGCCCGCCCGTAGGGCGTATCGGAGGCCGCCAGGAGATCCGGATGGTCTACCTCTGTCAACCGCCTGTCCGCCGGGCCCGAAAAGACCAGGGCCGCGGCCAGGAGAGGCGCTACCGCCAAAACGGCCGGCCCGAGCCATTTCGGCCGGCCCCCTTCGCGGGGAAGCCAGGCCGCGGTTACAGCGGCGAGGGCGCACAGAAGCGAGGTTGAGAGAGTTTGCACCCCCAAGGCCGCAAGGAGGGTGGCCAGGGCGCCGCCCGCCACCCCGCCGGCGCTCTCCAGGCTGTAGGCTCTGGCGAGGCTTCGCCCTTTGGCGGAATACGCCGTGGCGGTCTTCTGAAAGAGCAGTCCGCAGCAGGCCCCGAAAGGCAAGGCCGCCGCGGCCAAGCCCAGGCCTTGCCCGGCGAGGGGAAGATCGGCCCCCGGCAGGCCGTGGAAAATGACGCGAAGCCCTCGCAGGAAGGCCACCAGAAGAGGAAGGAGAAGGGCGGACACCAGGAACAGGGCGCGAATCTCGCCGGCCGCCCCTCGGCGCCCCCGGCCGGCCAACGCTCCCATGGCCGTTCCCGTCATGAGAACGCCCAGGGCCACCAGGATCACCAGCTCGCTGCCGTAAAAGGCTACGAGCAGTTCCCTCAAAAGGACCACCTGCCCCAGCAGGGACACGAAGCCTATGGTCAGGAGCCACAGCGTCATCCATCACCCGGAAAAGGTCGCCCATGCGCCGGCACGGCGCGGACGAAGGGCCCGTTGCCTTCGCCTGCCTCGCCCCTCCCCTGTTCACGTGCGCCCCTACTTCGCGCCTCCGTGGCGGGCCCCGGCTTTGTCCTCGCCAAAGACAATGGCCTGGAACGTGAGGAGGTCGCACCCGCGGCGCCAGCAGTCCGAAGGCAGGCCTGCTTTGTCACAGAGGTGGTCCAGGAGCTCGTCCCGCGTCCATCCCTGCTCGGGTGCCACTTGCGGCAGGAAGACCGCGCTGCGCCCCCCTTTTCGGATCACCACGCCGTCCCTGCCCGCTACCACCGCCCCGGGACCCCTCACGGGGGCCAGGGGCGTGAGGACGGAGATTTCGTAGGCTAGCGAGGGAAGCTCCTGCGCCGTCACGGGTGAAAACCGGCGGTCGTTCACGGCGGCCTCAAGGGCCATGCGCGACACCACCACCGCCAGCGGCAAGTCCTCGGCCATGTGCCCGATGCAGCCCCGAAGGTCCCCGTGGGATTTGATCGTCACGAAGGCGCCGCGCGGTTCGCGCAGGATGGGACGGGTGAAGCGCGGAAGGGGGAGGGTTCCCGTGGTGAGATAGCGCTCCACCGTGGACCGCGCCAGCGCGAGGAGGTACGCCTTGTCCGCCTCCTCGAGGATGGCGTCCTTGGGGACCGGCGGCTGGTCCAGGGCCTTCGTGTCCGGCGCCCCAGGGCCCGGTGTGAAGGCCACCGCGCCGTAGCCCACCACCCGGCCTCTCTCCCCGAGGATGGTGTCCCCCGAGTTGGCGTAGCTCACCACCACGCCTTTCGTAGCGCCCATGGCCTTGGCCGCCACCATGGCGGCGAGGATGGCGCCCTCTCCGCACGCGCACGTCAGGAGGCCGGGCCGTTCCAACTTCATCTGCCGTCCCACGGCCGCCTCCAATGCCTGGGGGTCGAGGCTCGCCATCGCTTGAAGGGTCGCCTCATCGGTGGCCACGGCCTCGTCATACGGCGGATAGTGCGACAGGTCTGACGAGGCCACGATGAGGGCCTTTCGTCCCTTCAGGATCCGGGCCAGAGCCTGGCCCAAGCGCGCAGCCACGGCCAGGCTGGGCGTGCCCACCACGGCGGGCACGATGCGGGCCTTGGGGAAGGCCACCTGGATGAAGGGCACCTGCACCTCTTCAGAATGCTCGGCGGCGTGGGCCTCGGGCCGGTACATGAATCCGCTGGCCAGGAGGGCCTTCGCCACGGGCTGGTCCACCTCGGCCACGCCCAAGGGCGTCCCGTAGCCGCGCCCCTGGAAGACTGACACGGAGTCGAAGGGGGCCGCCGTGTGGTTGGTCCCGAGGATGACCACCACGTCGTAGTCGTACCCCATGGCTTGGCGGAAAGCGTCGGCGGCGATCTGCCCCGAATAGAGGTAGCCCGCGTGGGGTGCCACAAGCGCCACGGGGCGCTCGCCGCGCGGAGGGAGAGCGTCCGCCAGATAACCCTTCACGGCCCCCTCAAGCTTTTTGGCGTCGCCGGGATAGAAGGTGCCCGCCACCGCGGGAGTCCGCACCACGGCGTCCGCGGGCTCCGAGGCGCGGACCGGCGCGAATCCAGGGACCAACGCGAACCACAGGGCGCACAGCAGCAGCAAAGAAACCTTGCCTTCGGGACGTGCCGTCCCGGGGCAGGCCATCGCGCCGCCTATAGAGAAAGCGCCTTTCTCCGAGCTCTCGGCCTCCTCCGCGGTGAACGGTCCGTTCATGACCAGACCCCCGGAATCTTGGTACCGCACGCCGCGCAGCTCCCGTTTTTCATCGTGATCGCGGTGACAAAGAGGCCCGATCGCGCGATGCAGACCTTCCCGCACTTGGGGCAGTAAGTGTTATTGCCGGGATGGCCGGGCACGTTGCCCACGTAGGCATAGTGGATGCCCTCTTTCATGGCCGCCTCCCGGGCCCGCTCCAGGGTGGCCACGGGGGTGGGCGGCAGGTTCTGGAGCTGGTAGTCGGGGTGGAAGCGCGTGAAGTGAACGGGGACGTCGGGCCCCGCTTCTCCCGCGATCCACTTGGCCAGCTCCGTGAGCATCGCGGGCGAATCGTTGAGGGTGGGCACCACGAGGTTCACGATTTCCAGGTGGCGCCCCGACCGAGCTACCTGCTTGATGCTGCGAAGGACGGGAGCCAGCTCCGCGCCGCTTACCTCGCGGTAGAAGGCAGGAGAGAAGCCCTTCAGGTCGATCTTGATGCCGTCCAGCACATCGATCATCTCGGTCAGGGGTGCCTCGTTCATGAATCCGCAGGATACGAGCACGGAGCGCAGGCCCAGCTTCCGGGCGGCCCGGGCGATATCCGTGAGGTACTCGGTGAAGACCGTGGGTTCGTCATAGGTGAAGGCCACCACCGGGACGCTCCGTCCCTTGGCCCGGTTGGCCATGGCCCCGGCGGGGCAGTACGCCGTCTCGTAGTCCTCGGGCCGGGCCTGGGAAATGGTCCAGTTCTGGCAGAACTTGCACCGCAGGGGGCACCCAGAGGTGGCCAGGGAGTAAGCTTGGGACCCTGGGAGGAAATGGTAGAACGGCTTCTTTTCGATGGGGTCCACATGTTCCGCGATGGGGCGGCCGTACACGAGTGACCGAAGCTCGCCGTGAACGTTCATACGGGCCCGGCACCGGCCGCGCTCGCCCTCGGGGATGAGGCATTGGTGAGCGCAGAGGAGGCATTTCACGGTTCGCGATGTGTGGACGTGCTCGGCGCCCTTGGCCAGCTCGGCGGGGCTGTGGCACGCTGCGCAGCCTGGGTTGGACGCCCGGGGCGATGTCCAGTAGCGGGCTACGGGGGCCCGCAGGATCAGGTCGTCGAGGGGTTGGGCGGCGGGGTCCAGAAAGGCGCCGCCGAGGACTTCTAAAAGCTCACGCGAGGAAAGGAGGGCCCCGGTTCCACCCAGGACGGCACCCCACCGGGTTGCCGCACCCATGAACCGCCGCCGGGACAGGGACCCGTCTCCCATGGCCGCCCCTCCATCCCGGACCCTATCGCCGCCGCAGCGGCCTGTCAAGGATCGGCCCGCCGGTCCAACTCGTGGGCGCCGTCCCTCGCCGGAGCCATCCACCCCGGGCTTGATTTGTGCCGCGCCTTTGGTCACACTGCTGGCCTTGCTGGGAGGACTCCCCCGTGACGTCCATTGATAACTGGCTGACTCAAGTGACCAAGGTGCTGGAAGAGGTGGCGCGCACCAAAAAGCTCTCGTCCCTCGGCACCCTGCAGGACCACATGCGCCGCATCAACTTGCCGGCGGACCTCCACGCCATCGGGTGCGACGAAACCTGCGCGGCCTGCAACTGGGGCATACGGGACGGGCATCCCCTCCAAAACCCCTGCCGCCTCGCCGCCTTCCAGGAGACCATCCTGGGCATGGACGCGGGCGACAAGCTTTCCGCCTCCTTGCAGAAGGAGGCCGGCGAGCTCCTGCGCGTCCTCAAAACCAGTGTCAGGCCCCGCAAGGGCTAAGCTCCGTCCGCGCCTTGAGCGGGGAATGAGAACGGGATCGCGAGCGGCCCGGCCTGCGGCGGCGTTTGCCTAACCTGTCCTCCTCAGCCCATGGCGCCGTGCTGGGACAAGAGCTTGAGGCCGATGGCCAGCAGCACGAGTCCGCCCAGCAGTTCGGCCCACCGTCCCAGCCTCGTGGCCGCGCTCGCCAGCCGGCCCAGGTGAAGCCCCGCGGCGGTAAAGGCGGCACATACCAAACCGATCACGACGGCGGGCCACCAGATGGACACGTTGAGCAGTGCCAGGCTGAGCCCAACGGCGAGGGCGTCCATGCTCGTGGCCAGGGAGAGGACCACCAGGGTCAGGCCGCGCGTTGGGTCCCTTCGAGGCTGGCCGTCCCCCTTCCTGATGGCTTCCACGACCATGTGCCCTCCCACCATGGCGAGGAGCCCGAAAGCGGCCCAGTGGTCGAAGGCTTGGATGGCCCCGGCGAAAGTGTGGCCGGCGCCCCATCCCAGGACCGGCATGAGGGCCTGAAAGAGGCCGAAGTGGTAGGCGAGGCGGAAGGTCTGGCGGCCCGAAACGGACCTCAGGCCCACGCCCGTCGCCACGGCCACGGCGAAAGCGTCCATGGCCAGCGCGACGGCCAGCGCCACCAGTTCCCAGGCTCCCATGGGCCCTCCCCAAGGTTGGGCAGTTTAGTACAAGGCCGGGATGAAGGGGACCAGGGGCGGCGTTCACGATGGCAGGAGGTGGCCATGAAAGCGGTGCTGTTGGCCCTGGTAGCCCTCGTGACGGCGGTGGCGGCCCAGGGAAAGGTGGTGGGCAGGACGGTGGAGTACCGCGACGGCGGCCTGGTCTTCGAGGGATACCTCGCTTATGAGGACGGGATCCACGGCAAGCGCCCCGGCGTTCTCGTGGTGCACGACTGGATGGGCATCAGCGCTGAGACGAGGCGCCGATGCGACATGCTCGCGGCCCTCGGCTACGTGGCCTTCGCGGCGGATGTCTACGGAATGGGCATCAGGCCCGCCACGTCCCAGGAAGCGGCGGCTCTGGCGGGAAAGTACAAAGGCGACCGCGCCCTGTACCGGAGCCGTCTCCTCCTGGCGCTGGACCAGCTCCGGAAGGACCCGAGGGTGGATGTGGCCAAGCTGGCGGCCATCGGGTACTGTTTCGGCGGCACGGGCGTCCTCGAGCTGGCCCGAAGCGGCGCCAAGGTTCGCGGCGTGGTGAGCTTTCATGGAGGTCTGGACAGTCCGCACCCCGAAGACGGCAAGGCCATCACCTGCAAGGTCCTCGTCCTGCACGGAGCCGACGACCCATTCAACTCTCCCGCGGATGTGGCTGCCTTCCAGGACGAGATGCGGAAGGGCGGAGTGGACTGGCAAATGATCTACTACGGCGGTGCCGTGCACGCGTTCACCAACCCGGGGGCCGGGAACGACGCCAGCAAGGGGTCCGCCTACAACGCCAAGGCCGATGCCCGATCATGGCAGGCCATGCGGGACTTTTTTGACGAGATTTTCAGGTAGCCGCACCTCACCCCGCAATATTCGTTTGCGCCGCGGGGTTTCTCCTCATCCTCTGAAGGAACCAGCAGAGGAGCGCCCTCGGGGAACAGCCTCGGGGGCCATATGGAGGAACACTCATGTATGAAGTACCCAAACTGCCGTACGCCTTCGGCGCGCTCGAACCCCACATCGACGCGCGAACCATGGAAATCCACCACGACAAGCATCACGGCGCCTATGTGGCGAACCTGAACACGGCCGTGGAGCACGCCTCAGACCTGGCGGACCTATCCGTCGAGGATCTCCTGCGGGGTATCGAGCGTGTCCCCGAGGCCATCCGGACCGCGGTCCGCAACCACGGCGGAGGCCACGCCAACCACGCCCTCTTCTGGGAGATCATGGGCCCCGGAGGGGGCGGCCTCCCCTCGGGAGAGCTGGCCCTGGCCCTGGACAAGGCCTTCGGGTCCTTCACCCTCTTCCAGGAGAAGCTCTCTGGCGCCGCCTCAGGCCAGTTCGGCTCGGGGTGGGGCTGGCTCGTGCTGAACGACGGCAAGCTGGAAATCCTTGCCCGGCCCAACCAGGACAGTCCCTACATGGAGGGGAAAACCCCCATCCTCGGCGTGGACGTTTGGGAGCACGCCTACTATCTTCTCTACCAAAACCGGCGGCCCGACTACCTCAAGGCTTGGTGGAACACGGTGCGCTGGGACAAGGTGGCGGAGAAATACAGGAAGGCTTTGGGCTGATGCGCCAGCGGTTCGGGCCCTTCCCCTTGTTGCCTTTTTCCCGTGCCGGGGTGGTTAGCCCTGTACCGTAGGGGCCTTGGCGGCGGGGCCGATGGTGTGCACGCAGACTTCCCCCAGCTCCTTGAGGCTCACGGGCTTTCGGAGGAAGGCGTCGGCCTTGAAGGTCCGCAGGGCTTCCGTTTTATGCGTCTCCCGCGTGAAGATCCCCGACATGATGACCACGGGGATCTCTTTCGTGTCGGGGTTGTGCTTGATCCGCAAGCACATCTCCCGGCCGTCCATGCGGGGCAGGACGGCATCGGCCAGGATCAGGTCCGGTTTGAGCATGGTGGCGAGGAGGTACCCTTGCTCGCCATTGGCCGCCACCACCACGGGATACCCCAGCTCTTGAAGAAGGTTGGCCGCAAGGTCCCGTAAGTCCGCTTCATCCTCCACCACAAGCACGAAGGGATGTTCGGGAGGATTGGCCAAATCGGCGTCGTGAGACGCACCGGCCTTCCGCCCCTTCAACTCCTGCCGCTTGCGGAAAAGTTCCTGGGGCGCGCTGGCCCAAAACGCCGTCCTGTAGGCGTGGGGCGCCTGGCAGAAGCAGTGGAGGCAATGGGGGCAGACGAGGCTTGGCGTCACTGCCAAGCAAGAACACCACGCGCTTTCCAGCGCGTTGAATTCCTCCAGGCAACGGTGGCAACGTACCAGATACGTTCCCGAACCTGCGGGACTATCAGCCATGGGTTCACTCCCGTGTTAGCGAACCCAATATACACCCGAATGATCCCGTTTACCACTGGCGGGGGTGCCTCCGTCCCGGCGTGGGGCAATTCACCGTCCAGGCACGCTATTTCTTGGCTTTCTCCCAGTCCTTAAGGAAGCGCTCGATGCCCAGGTCCGTGAGCGGGTGTCTGAGGCACTGATCGAGGACCTTGAAAGGAACCGTGGCGATGTCGGCCCCGGCTAGCGCGGCATCAATGACGTGGAGAGGACTTCGGACGGAGGCGGTGATGATCTCGCAGCCGTAGTCGTCGTTGTCGAAGATGGCCCGGATCTGCTCCACCAACTCCATCCCCACGTGGCCCACGTCGTCCAGGCGCCCCACGAAAGGCGAGACGAACGCCGCGCCGGCCTTGGCCGCCAGAAGGGCTTGGGCCGGACTGAAGATGAGGGTCACGTTGGTCTTGATGCCCTCGCCCTTGAGGGCGTGAGCGGTCTTGAGGCCCTCGGCCGTCATGGGCACCTTGATGACGACGTTCTTGTGGATGGCCGCCAGGGGACGAGCCTGGGCGATCATGCCGGCCGCATCCGGCGCCGTGACCTCCGCGGAGACCGGGCCGTCCACGATGGCGCAGATCTCCGCCACCACCTCTTCGAACTTTCTGCCGCTCTGAGCGATGAGGCTCGGGTTCGTGGTCACGCCGTCCACTACGCCCCAGGCATGGGCGGCCCGGATTTCCTCCACGATGGCCGTATCCAGAAACAGTTTCATGCGATGGTCTCCTTTCGCTCGTGGCCCCGGGGCTCACCAAGAGTCCCTGCCGTCATCGTCACTCGCCGGGAGTGGAGGGCACCGCGCCCTCGGGCTCCGCCTCCTCCGCCACCACGTGGGCGATGGCCGCCACCAGATCCCCGGAGGCCGGCGTGATGAGCTTGTAGCCCTGGGTCCTGCGGCCCACGCGGGAGATGCCCTTGGCGGGGGTCCGAAGGATTTGCCCGCCCGCCGTGATGACCATGACCTCATCCTTGTCGTGCGCGTGGAGGCCGCCCACCACGGGGCCGTTCTTTGTGGTCACCTGGATGTTGATGACCCCGTACCCGCCCCTGCCTTGAATGCGGTAGTGGCCCAGGGGCGTGCGCTTGCCGTAGCCCCGCTCCGTCACCGTGAGGATATCCCCCTCCATGGCCACGGCCTTGCCCTGGCCCTCCTCGTCGGAGGATTCCACCACGGCTCCGCGCAGGATCTCCATCTCCACCACCCGGTCGCCTTCGCGCAGCCGTATGCCGTAGACGCCCATGCTCGTCCGCCCCGTGGCTCGCACGTCTTCCTCGGGGAAGACGATGCACTGGCCGTTTCGGGTGGCCAGGAAGAGGTGGTCGCCGCCGCCGCTCACCCCCGCGCCCACCAGTTCATCCCCCTCTTGGAAGGTGATGGCGATCTTGCCGTTGGCGCGGATGGAGGAGAACTCGGTCATGACTGTCTTCTTGATGAGGCCCTCCCGCGTCGCCATGACGAGGGAGTGCTTCTCATCGAAACACCCGCGCGTGGGAAGCATGCCCAGGATCTTCTCCCCCTCCTCAAGGTTCAGGAGGTTCACCAGGGCCCGGCCCTTGGCCGAGGGTGATGCTTCGGGAATCTCGTAGACCTTCAGGGCGTACACCTTCCCCTTGTTGGTGAAGTAGAGGAAGGTCTCGTGGTTCGTGGCGATGAAGAGGCGCTCCACGAAGTCATCTTCTCGCGTGGCCATGCCCGACTTTCCCCGGCCCCCTCGGTGCTGGGAGCGGAACTCGCCCAGGTTGGTGCGCTTGATGTACCCGCCATGGGAGACCGTGACCACCATCTCCTCGTCGGGGATGAGCTCCTCCATGGTGATGTCGCCCGCGGCCTCCAGGAACTGGGTTCTCCGGGGGGTGGCGAACTCGGCCTTGAGGGCCCGGGTCTCGTCGCAGAGGATGGCCTTGACCTTGGCGTCGCTGCTCAGGATTTCGGTGAGCTCGTGTATGCGGAGGAGAATCTCGCGGTACTCCTGGAGGATCTTGTCCCGCTCCAGGCCCGTGAGGCGCTGGAGGCGCATCTCAAGGATGGCCTTGGCCTGCGCCTCGCTCAGCCCGAAGCGGTCCATGAGGCCGGCCCGCGCTTCGTCGGGGGTCTTGGCGGCGCGGATGAGGGCGATCACCTCGTCCAGGTGGTCCAGGGCCGTGGTGAGGCCTTCCAGGATGTGGGCCCGCTCCTGCGCCCGGGCTAGCTCAAAGCGGGTCCGGCGAAGGATCGTCTCCTTGCGGTGCTCGATGAAGGCCTCGAGGATGCCCTTGAGGGTGAAGAGTTTGGGCTGGTTGTTGGTGATGGCCAGGAGCTGGACCCCGAAGGTCGTCTCCATCTCCGTGAATTTGTACAGGGACTTGAGGATGATGTCGGGGATCTCCCCGCGTCCCAGCTCCAGCACCACGCGGATGCCCTCTCGGCTCGACTCGTCCCGGATGTCCGTGATGCCGGTGATGCGTTTTTCCCTCACGAGATCGGCGATTTTCGTAATGAGATTGGCCTTGTTGACCTGGTAGGGCACCTCCGTGATGATGATGGCCTCCCGGTCCTTGCGGTACTCCTCCGTGTGCGCTCTGGCCCGAACCCGGACCAGGCCCTTGCCCGTCTCGTACGCCTGCCGGATGCCGTCCCGCCCCAGGATGAAGCCCGCCGTGGGGAAATCGGGCCCGGGAACGAGCTGCATGAGCGCCGCGCTGGAAATGGCGGGATTGTCCACCGTGGCGATGACGGCGTCGCAGATCTCCCCTAGGTTGTGGGGGGGGATGTTCGTGGCCATGCCCACGGCGATGCCCGCCGAGCCGTTCACCAGGAGGTTGGGCAATAGGGTGGGCAGCACCGAGGGTTCCGTCTCCTCCCCGTCGTAGTTCGGGACGAAGTCGACCGTGTCCCTCTCGATGTCCGCCACCATCTGGTGGGCCAGCTTGGTCATGCGGATCTCCGTGTACCGCATGGCCGCCGCCGCGTCGCCGTCGATGGAGCCGAAGTTGCCCTGCCCGTCCACGAGGGGATGGCGCATGGAAAAGTCCTGGGCCATCCTCACGATGGTGTCGTAGATGGCCGCGTCGCCGTGGGGATGGAATTTGCCCATGACGTCGCCCACGATGCGCGCCGACTTCTTGTAGGCCCGGTTCCAGTGGTTGCCGCCCAGATACATGCCGTAGAGGATGCGCCGGTGCACGGGCTTGAGGCCGTCCCTGACATCGGGCAGGGCCCGGCCGATGATGACGCTCATGGCGTAGTCCAGGTAGCTTCTCTTGAGCTCTTCTTCCAGGTGCACGGGCACCGGGCGGTCGAACAAGTGGGGTTCAGTCATTTCTCTTCCTCTGAAGGCTGTCCTTCGTTCGGGAGCCGGGAGCGGTGAGCCGGGATCCGGCGGGGTTCTTCACCCCGCTCCCCGCTCCCCGCTCCCCGCTACCGCTTAAATATCCAAGTTCGTGACATTCAGCGCGTTGTCGTCGATAAATTTACGCCTCGGCTCAACGGCATCGCCCATGAGGATCGAAAAGAGGGCGTCCGCCTCCACGGCGTCCTCGATCTTCACTTGGAGGAGGCGCCGCTTGGCCGGGTCCATGGTCGTCTCCCAAAGCTGCTCCGGGTTCATTTCGCCCAATCCTTTGTAGCGCTGCACGTGATACTTTGCTTTCACGGAGCCCAGGAGCGCCTCCAGAAGAGCCCGCCGGTCGGCGATGTCCTGCTTGGTTTCGCCGTTCTGGATGGTGAAGGGCGGATGATCGAAATCCTCGAGCTGGCCGTGCAGGGTCTGCAGGGTAAGGAATTCGGAGGCGTGGTGCAGTGCGTGGGCCACCAGGGCCTCGACGGGCAGGGCCGGGTCCTGGGCCTTGAACCAGTAAAGGTTGTGCTCCGTGTCGAACTCCGGAGCCGTGACCGAGAAGCCCTTGCCTCGCAGGGCCTGCACCAGATCCTCCACCCGCGCCATGCCGGCGAAGAGCTCGCGGCACAGGCCCGCCGAGAAGAGGTGATGGAGGAGGGCTTCGCTGTAGCCCCGGTGCTCCATTCGAGCCATGATGCGCTCGTACCGCTGAATGGTTTCCAGCGTCTTGACCAGATCCTGGCCCGCGATGACGCGCCCCGAGGCGGGAATGCGCACCGAGTAGCTCTCCACGGACTTGGTCACGAAGAAGCGGGTGAGTTCCTCCTCGGACCGGATGTAGTGCTCTTCCTTGGCCTTGCCCACCCGGTAGAGGGGCGGCTGGGCCACGTAGATGTAGCCCTGCTCCACCATCTGCGGGAAGTGGCGGTAAAAGAGGGTCAGGAGGAGGGTCCGGATGTGGCTTCCGTCCACATCCGCGTCGGTCATGATGATGGTCTTGTGATACCTGAGCTTGGCCAGGTCGCAGTCGTCCTTGCCCGTGCCCGCGCCCAGGGCCGTAATGATGGTGCGGATCTCGTTGTTGGACAGGATTTTGTCCAGCCGCGCCTTCTCCACGTTCAGAATTTTGCCCCTCAGGGGGAGGATGGCCTGGAACTTTCGGTCACGGCCCTGCTTGGCTGAACCGCCGGCGCTGTCTCCCTCCACCAGATAAATTTCGCACTTGCTCGGGTCCCGCTCCTGGCAGTCGGCGAGCTTGCCGGGAAGCGACTCGCCGTCCAGGGCACTCTTGCGCCTTGTGAGCTCGCGCGCCTTGCGCGCCGCCTCACGGGCCCGGGCCGCCTCGATGACCTTGCCGATGACGGCCTTGGCCACCTCGGGGTTCTCCTCGAAGGTGCGGCTGAGGTAGTCGTTGAGGGCCGTCTCCACCAGGCCCTTCACCTCCGAGTTGCCGAGCTTGGTTTTGGTCTGTCCCTCGAATTGGGGGTTGGGGATTTTGATGGACACCACCGCCGTGAGGCCCTCGCGCACGTCGTCCCCGCTCAGGGCTACCTTGAGGTTTTTGGTGAGCCCGCTCTGGGCGGCGTAGGCGTTCACGGACCGGGTGAGGGCCGCGCGGAAGCCCGCCAGGTGCGTCCCGCCCTCGGGGGTGTGGATGGAGTTGACGAAGGAGTACACCATTTCGTTGTACCCGGCGTTCCACTGGACCGAGACGTCCATGATGATCTTGTCCTGCTCCCCCTTAAACACGAGGGGCTGGGGGTGCAGGAGGGTCTTGCCCCGGTTGAGGTACTCCACGAACGCGGCGATGCCTCCCTCATACCAGAGCTCGCTGCGCTTGTCCTCCTCGCGCTCGTCGAGGAGGATGATCCGAAGGCCCGCGTTGAGGAAGGCCAGCTCTCGCATGCGGGTGTTCAAGATATCCCATGAGAACACCGTTTCCTCGAAAATTTCGGGGTCGGGCTTGAAGGTGATGCGGGAGCCGTGCTTATCCTTGGGCTCTGGGGTGCCCGTGCGAACCAGGGGCCCCCGGGGCACGCCCCGGACATAGCTCTGCATGTAGACACCGCCGTCCCGCCACACCTCCAGGTCCAGCCGTTCGGAGAGGGCGTTCACGACGCTCACGCCCACGCCGTGCAGGCCGCCCGAGACTTTGTAGGCGTTGTTGTCGAACTTGCCGCCGGCGTGGAGAACGGTGAGAACCACCTCGGCGGCGGACCGGCCTTCCTCCTCGTGCATGTCCACGGGGATGCCCCGGCCGTTGTCCTCCACGGTCACCGAGTCGTCCGCGTGGACCGTCACTTTGATCTCATCGCAGTACCCGCCCTGGGCCTCGTCCACGGCGTTGTCTACCACTTCCCACACGAGGTGGTGCAGGCCCGTTCCTCCCGTGGAGCCGATGTACATGGCGGGGCGCTTGCGCACCGCTTCGAGCCCCTCCAGGACCTTGATGGACGAAGCGTCGTAGCGGTTGGGATCTACGTCTTTCTTTGGTTCTTTCGCCACGGTTCTAGTCTCCTAAAATGCCTAAGGGCATGGTGTTTTGTGTGCTCTTGGGTGTCGGGACCGGCGGTTCTACCGCTCCTCGCGGACCGTTCCGCCCTCGACGCGGAAGCGGCTCAGGGGTCCCCATGAGGGATCCAGGGGCCGCGTGGCGGTCATTACGAGCTGCGCCTTTCCCTGGGTGAGGCGCATCATCTGCGCGATCCTTTGGTCATCCAGCTCCGCCTCTACGTCATCAAGGAGAAAGAGGGGCGGCTGGGCGTTCATCTCCGAGAGGATCTGAACCCTCGTAAGCTTGAGTAGCCATAGGGCCGTCCGGACCTGGCCCGAGGAGCCGTAGGAGCCCAGGGGCCTCCCGTTCAGGAGGATTTCCACGGCGTCCCTCTGGGGGCCTACCCTGCAGGCACCCCGCCGGATCTCCTCCTGGCGGGACCGGTCCAGCGCCTGTCTAAGATCCTCCCCGCCGCTGGGCTCATAGCGCACCGCGAGGCGTTCCTCCACCCCAAGGTTTGCTGTCAATTCGCTCAGCGCCGAGTTGACAGTCGCCGCGGTCTTGAGGCGCTCCTGGCGGATCTCCTCGGCCAGGACCGCGAAGGTCTGCGTCCAAGCCTCCAACTCGTCCCGCCGCCTAAACGTATAGGATTTGAGGATATGACTGCGCTGCTCCCTGGCCCTGCCGAAGGCCATGAGGGTGTCCAGATATCCGGGGCGCCGCCACACGGCCGTCCCGTCGAGAAAATCCCGCCGGTGTCTGGGCACGCCCTCCACCAAGCCCCGGTCCTCCACGCTCAAGACCACGACGGGCAGGCTCTGAAGATAGTCCGACAGCGGCACGGTGGCCCCATCCCTGCGGTACTGCTTGCCTTTCAGGTTCAAATCCATGCTAAGGACATGGCTGGCCCCATGCCGGACCACGCCGCCGCGAAGGCACGTGGCATCGCTCCCCTCCCGGACGAGGTATTTGAGCCTGTTTTCCCTGAAGGACCGGGTCGTTCCGAGCATGTAGATGGCCTCGAGGAGGTTCGTCTTTCCCTGGGCGTTGGGCCCATAGAAGAGGGTAACGGGCCCGCGGAACTGGATGCGCGAGCCCGCAAGGTTCCTGAAATTCTCCACCGCGATCTCGTTCAGCCTCAATCGAGCCTCAGGGGCATGACCACGTACTTATGAACGCCCTCGGCCCCAGGACGGACCGGCTGGAAAATGGCCTGTGCCCCCGAATCCTTCATGCTGATATACACCTGCTCCGTGGACGCCACCGTCAGGAAATCGATTAGGAAGTCCATGTTGAAGCAGATGGTCACGGCCTCGCCCTCATAGCCATCGCACACGAGGTATTCGTGGCCTTCATCTCCCGTCTCCTGGTTCCTCACCACTAGCTCGGCTGTACCGCCCGGGCTGAAGATGAGAGTTACGGCCCGGGTCTTGGTTTCAGCCACGCTGGTCATTCGGCGGAGCCGCTCGAGGATGGCCAGCCGGTTCACGGTCGCCTTCTTGTCCGAATCCGTGGGAACCACCCGCTCATACGCGGGGAAGGTTGTATCCATGAGCCTGCTATACAAGAACCGGGACCCCATCTCTATGAAGACATGGTTGTCCTTGAAGGAGAGCTTCACATCACCGCCGCTCTCCAGTTTGATGAACTCCAAGAGGGTCTTGCGAGGCACCAGGGCCCGGCGAGGGCTGGGCGCATCCAAGGGCCCGCACCACTGAGTAAAGGTCAGGCGATGGGAGTCCGTAGAGACCAAGGTGAGCTGGCCCGCCTCTAGAATCATCAGGGCGCCGCGGATGGAATACCGGTTGTCGTCCAGCCCCACGGACACGAGGGCCTCCTGAACGCCGCGCCGGAGCACGTCGGAAGGAAGAACGAGGCTCTCCGCATCACCGCTCTGTAAGAGGGTGGGGTAATCCTCCTCGGGAAGGGTGTGTAGGAGGTATTCCTGCTTACCCCCTTCCGGCTGGATGAAGAGCTTGTTTTCGGCGGTAGAGCGGATGGCCAAAGGGGCATCTTGGCCGGAGAAGGCCTTGACGATGGGTCCGAAGGTCTTGGCGGGAACCGTGATGGCCCCGGGCTGGGTCACCTCCGCCGGACACCGGGTCTTGAGGGTGACCTCAAGGTCCGTGGCCGCCAGTTCGAGGTGATCGCCTTCGGCACGCAGGAGGAGGTTGGAGAGGATGGGAATGGTGGCCTTGGTCTCCACGATGCCTAGGGCCAGGCTCAGCTCGGTCTGTAGTGCCTTTGCATCTACACGGATATTCATTTAAGCCTCTCCTTCACAAGTAGAACCAGTAGAGCCTGTGGATCTGTGAAAAGGGGCCGGTTGGCACGGATCCCCAAGGCTAAAACGCAGACGTGAAACCTGTGCAAAATACTGAACGTGCGTGTGCATAACCCATACTCTTCGTTCGATGGACCCATGTTCACAGGGTTTCCACATGCTGTTTTCCACAGGCATGGCACAACCTCAACAAAAGGAGCGCATGAAGGTGTGGATCTGTTGTTGAAAATGGGGATCTTCCGCCATCCGTTCGCGCACTTTCCGAATAGAATGGAGGACCGTGGTGTGGTGCTTGCCACCAAATTTTCTGCCGATTTCAGGCAGAGAAGCCCCCGTAAGCTCCTTGCATAGGTACATGGCTACCTGCCGCGGAAGAACCACCTGGGCCTTGTGGCTGCTTCCCTTGAGGTCTTGTACCTTCAACTTATAAAAGGAGGCCACTTGCTTTTGAATTCCCTCCGGCGTGATAGACCGGCCATCTTCTCTGAAAAGGCTCTGGAAGGTTTCCTGGGCTAGGTCCAGGCTGATCGGTAGGTGTTTGAAGGAAGAGAAGGCGATAAGTCTGAGCAGGCATCCCTCAAGTTCCCGGATGTTGCTCTTGATACGGCTTGCAATAAAGAGGGCCACGTCCTCGGGGATCTTGACCTGATAGGCTTCGGCTTTTTTATAGAGGATGGCCACCTTGGTCTCCAACTCAGGAGGTTGGATATCGGCGATGAGGCCCCACTCAAAGCGAGAACGCAGGCGCTCCTCGATGCTTTGGAGATCCCGGGGCAGGCAGTCGCTGCTCAGAACGATTTGTTTGCGCGCCTCATGAAGTGCGTTAAATGTATGAAAGATTTCCTCCTGCGTTCCCGCCTTGTTCGCCAAGAACTGCACGTCATCCAAGAGGAGCACATCCACCATTCTGTACCGGTTACGAAACTCGGGGGTGGACTTGTGGGTAATGGCGGAGATCATCTCGTTCATGAACCGCTCGGCCGACAGGTAGGAAATTCTCTGGTGGGGGAAGTTCTCCATGATGAAGTGGCCAATGGAATGCATCAAGTGGGTCTTCCCGAGTCCCACGCCGCCGTAAACGTATAGGGGGTTGTAGGCCTTGGATGGGCTCTGCGCCACGGCTTTGCACGCGGCATAAGCGAAGCGGTTGGAGGGTCCCTCCACAAAGCCCTCGAAGCGGTATAGGGGATTGAACTCGGGCCCCGCGGAATCGGGGGACCGCTTGGTGGTGCTCTTGGTTTCTTTAGGCTGGGGCGGGGGAGACAAGATGAGCTCTTCAGCTCCGGCATCCACCAACTCCACGGCCAGGTCAGACATACCCAGTTCCGCCCCCACCTCTTGAAACAGGCGCGGATAGTGTTTCTCGATCCACTCCCTCGCCACGGGATTAGGGGCCAGGACCTGAATTTGATGGCCCATCGCCCGCAGGGGTCTCAGGGGTGAGAACCACGTGGTGAAGTTGGCCTCAGGAACTCGGCCCTTAACGCTTTTGAGGATGTTGGACCACAAGTCAGCCGGCATGATTATCCACAGGTTATTCCACAGGTGTGGAAAATCCTTCTCCCCAATACCGAGGCAGTATACCACAGGGGCAGCCAATCGAGCAGGCCCATATGGACAAGCTAAGGCCAAGAGAAGTCAAGGCTTTGCGCAAATGAAACATGATGGATATAATCAAGGCGAGGATGTGAGCCAACATGGCGCATGGGCGGAGGACCGGATGAGGCAATGTGTAAGCTCGGGACCGGCCCACCGGGGAGGCAAGGGGTCCTTTCCCTTTCGGTGCGCCGCCGTGGATGTGGGCTCTAATGCCGTGCGGTTCTTGGCCGCGTCGTTCACCTCCCCGTCTGCCTACACCGTCCTGCGGGAAGAACGAAGCGCCGTACGCCTGGGCCACGGTGTCTTTCTGACGGGCCGGTTGTCCCCCAAGGAAGCAGCGGCGGCAGTGGACGTTCTGAAGGGCTACGCTGCCCAGATGCGGGCGCTGAACATCACGGCGTGCAGAGCCGTAGCCACGAGCGCCGTGCGGGAGAGCGCCAATGGCCAAGCCTTCCTGGAGCGCGTTCACCGGGAATCGGGCTTAAACCTGGATGTCATCAGCGGGTCCGAGGAGGCGCGCCTGGTGCACCGGGCCGTGTCCAGCCGTGTGGATTTTTCGGATGGGACGTGGCTCATGGTGGATTTGGGCGGTGGCAGCGTGGAGGTCTCCCTGGCGAACGCCGGAGGCGTCCTTTGGAGCGAATCGCACACCATGGGGTCGGTGCGATTGTTAGAACAGCTTGCGGGGGGCGACGAGTCCCCCGGGGCCTTCCTCCGTCTCCTGGAGGAGTACGCACGGACCTTAAGGGTTCCGGCTGCCTTGGAGGGAACCAAGCCCGCCGGCTTCATCGCCACCGGGGGCAACATCGAGACGCTGGCCCAAATGGCCGTGGCCGAGCCGGATCCCGCGGGGGTGGCCCGCTTCCCCGTGGCAGTCCTCCGCCGCCTCATCCGCCAACTTGCACGCCTGGGCTACAGAGAGCGGGTGCAGCAACTAGGGCTGAGGGAGGACCGCGCGGACGTCATCCTGCCCGCGGCCATCGTCTACGAGCGCCTGGCCCGCCTCTGTGGCGCGAGAGAGGTGGTGGTTCCCTTCGTTGGGGTCCGGGAGGGCACGGTCCTGGACCTCGCGGACGGCCTCTCCGTGGGCGCGGAGCGCCGCGACCGCCGCGAAAAGCAGGTTCTCCAGGCGGCGCTGGCCGTGGGGCGAAAGTACCGCTTCGACGAGGCCCACGGCCTCCACGTGGCCCGGCTGTCCCTGTCCCTTTTCGACCAGCTCAAGCGCCTTCACGGCTCCGGAGAAGAGGAGAGGGAGGCGCTCCAGGCGGCGGCACTCCTCCACGACATTGGAGCCTTCGTGAGCTACAAGAGCCACCATAAACACAGCCTCTATCTCATCGCCAACAGCGAGCTGCCCGGCGTGGGACCCAGGCAGCTCCAGATCGTGGCCAACGTGGCCCGCTACCATCGGCGAGCTCCACCCAAACCCCAACACACGGACTTTACAGCCCTGGCCCCGGCGGACCAGGAGGCAGTGAGCAAGCTCGCCGCCCTCCTGCGCCTGGCCGACGCCATGGACCGGGAACACCAGCAAAAGGTGCGCGCCGTGAAAGTCAAGGCCACGGGCGGAACCCTTCGGCTCACCATGGAGGGAGAAGGCGACCTCCTCCTGGAGGGGTGGGCCCTGAAACGGAAATCTGACCTTTTCCGGAAGGCCTACGGGCTTGAGGTTATCGTGGCCCCTGGACGGGGCGGAAAGGGGGGAGCTTGGTGACGGCCGCCCAGGAAAAATTGCCGGGCAAGCTCATCGCAGTGGAGGGTCTGGACGGGTCGGGCAAGTCAACCCAGATCCATCTAGTCCACCAGTGGCTCAAGAGCAAGGGCTACCGGGTGTTCTTCACGGAGTGGAACTCGTCGTCGCTGGTGAAGGAGGCCACCAGAAAGGGCAAGAAGCGCCAGCTCCTCACGCCAACGACCTTCAGCCTCATCCACGCCACGGACTTCGCCGACCGCTACGAGCGGCAGATGCTGCCCCTCCTGCGCGCGGGGTACATCGTCCTGTGCGACCGCTACATGTTCACATCCTTCGCCCGCGACGGGGTGCGTGGCTGCGACGAGGGATGGCTCAGGCGCATGTACGGGTTTGCCCGGGTTCCCGACATCACCTTTTTCTTCAGGCTGCCCCTTGAAATGGCTCTGGGGCGCATTCTGGAGGGGCGCCCCCAGCTCAAGTATTTCGAGGCGGGCATGGACCTGGGGTTGAGCGCCGACATTACGGAGAGCTTCCGGATCTTTCAGGGACGTGTTTTGGACCAATACCTCGCCATGGTGCAGGAGTATGGGTTCACGGTGATGGACGCCACCCTTTCCGTTCATGCGCAGCAGAAGCTGGTGCGCAAGGTCATCCAGGACAGGCTCGACCTGGCCCTCTACCACAAGAGGTTCTTCCCATGAGTCCCCAGCGCTTTTATAACATCTGGCCTCCCGGCGTGGATCCGGGCAAGCTCACGGGGGCACTCATCGTCATCGAGGGGCCCGATTCCTCGGGCCGCTCCACCCACATCGGCCTCCTGACCCAGTGGCTCGAAGAGCAGGGGTACGCCGTGGCCCAGGTGGGCCTGAAGCGCTCAAACCTCGTGGCGGCGGAGCTGGAAAAAGCCAAGCAAGGCAACATCCTCAGCCCCAGGACCCTGAGCCTCTTTTACGCCACGGACTTCTACGACCAACTGGAGAATCAGATCATTCCCGCCCTCCGCGCCGGATTCGTGGTCCTGGCGGACCGGTACATCTACACCCTCATGGCCAGGGATATCGTCCGGGGCGCCGAGCCCCCGTGGGTGGAGTCGGTCTACGCCATGGCCCCCGTGCCGGACGCCGTGTTCTACCTCATGGTTTCCTCCAAAACCCTGGTGGACAGAACGTTCCAGGCCCACGCCGAGCTGGACTACTGGGAGTCGGGCATGGATTGCGGCCTCAGCCGCGACTGGTTTCAGAGTTTCCTGCGCTACCAGCGGAAGATTCGCCAGGAATTTGTTAGAATGCAAAACAAGTACGGCTTCGAGGTGGTGAACGCCAATCGGTCGATCCCCGCCCTCGACGCCGATCTAAAGGGCCGGATCCAGCAGGTTCTGGCCCGGACGGAGAAAACGTGAGGTCACAGCCCATGGACGTGAACCCAACAAAAGCTCCCCTCGCACCAGCGGTATCCCAACCCGCCCCTTCCTCCGAGCCCAAGCCCAAGAAAAAGCCCAAGGCCAAGCTCAAGGGCGCCGTCAAAAAGGGCGCCGCCAAGGGGAAGCCCTCCACCGCTCAAGCCCAGAGCAGCGCCAAGAAGTTTGCCAAACCCGCCCGAGAAGACGCGGCGCGCCAGGTGGCCCGGGAGTTGTCCAAGCTTCGAGCCGTGCTCAAGGAGGTAGGCTCGGCGGTGGTGGACCGCCTGGACGGGGAGGCCGCGGCCCTGGCCCTCTTTCTGGACGGGGACCGACTCCCCGAGGAGAAGCCCGTTCTGCCTTGCGCGGGGGCGCTCAAAGCCATGACCGCCCTCTTGGCGGCCCTCAAGGTGAAGCCCAAGAAGGGCCGCGTGAAAGACTTGGCAAGGATCGAAGCGCTCCTGTCGGGCCTGGCGGCCAAGACCCCGCCTGGGGCGTGACCGGATCGTGCCGGGCCGGAACTAAAATCGTGCCGGGCCCGGATGCCTTCGACCGGGGCGTTTCGGCGCGGCCCTACCGCGTCTGGTCCATCCTCCGGGGGGGGTCATGAAAATTGCCTTTCTGTCCGACATCCACGCCAATTTTCCCGCTCTGTGCGCCGCCCTGGAGTGCGCGGAGCGGCTCGGGACAGAAGGCGTGGTGTGCGCGGGAGACCTGGTGGGAGGCGGACCCCATCCCACGGAGGTGATCCGCCTGCTCATGGAGCGGCGAATCCCTGCGATCCTAGGCAACGTGGACCGGAAGGTACTCCGTCTGGCATCCAGCCCTAAAAAGCGCAAGGAGGCCATGAAGGGGAAGCGGGCGCCCCTGGCCTGGACGGCCGAGGCTATGGGCGGCCCCGAGCTCCGATGGCTTCAGGGACTCCCCGCCGAGCTCCACCTCGTCTTCGGTGCAGCTGCGGTTCGGGTCGTGCACGGCAGCCCCCTATCGGACACGGACTACATCTATCCCAGCCTTACGCCCGAGGCCCTCGCTGCCAAGCTCGGCCATGACCGCCCGTCGGTCCTGGTGTGCGGCCACTCCCACATCCCGTTCACCAAGCGGGTGTCGGGGGTGCTGGTGGTGAACTGCGGGTCCGCGGGACGGCCCGTGGACGGCGACCCGAGGGGGTGTTTCGTTCTGGGCGACTTCCCCGGCGGAGGCCGCGCCACGGCACGGACAGTTCGGTTCGCCTATGCTCTGGATGCGGTGGCCGGCGATCTGGCCACTCGCAACGTACCCGGCGCGGCGCCCGAGGAGATCCGGCGCGGCACCCGGGGGTGAACGGAAGAGGCCGTGGACGATCCCGCCGTCATCAGGTTCCTGATCCCTCGAGGCAAGACCCCGCGCGGCATCCTGGGGGCCCTGCGGCGCGCGGGCTACGGGGTGGAGACGGCTCCTCCCGTGAGGGCGGAGGACCTGATCCTGGACACGCAGGAAGGCCGCCTTGCCCGTGTACACGCACGGGTAAGCCTTCGCCGCATCGAAGGGTCCTGGCGCTGGCGGTTCGAGCCCCCCACGGGATCGGTTCAGGGGGGAGCGGGGAGCCCCCCGCCGGCGTCCTGGCCCATGGCGACCGAGGGATTCCCCCAAACCCTCCAGGAAGCGGCGGGAGGGAAGGGTTTCTTTCCCATCCTCCGGCTCAGGCGCGTCTGCGTGGAAGGCCGCATTGAGGCTCCCGCCGGGACGATCCTCTGGTACATCCATGAAACGTTAAGCGCCGCGGGCCCTCCCTACGGCGGACCATGGGCCGCCCTGGCCCAGGTCCTTCTGGCCGTTCGGGCCGCGGAGGGTGGAGAGGTGGAGCTGTCCCATCTCGCCGTCTATTTGCGGGACCGTCTGGGCCTGAGCGCCGAGCCAGCGGACGCGTGCGCTCTGGGCCTTGCCCTCCTGGGCCGGGTGGAACCAGGGGGGCAAGTCCCCGGTTCCCTGGAGGCCGGAGCGGGAGACACGCTGGTGGTGGCGGCCCGAAAGATCGTGGGGCAGCAGGCGCTCAAGATGAGGGCCAACACGGAGGGGACGCGCCTTGACCTTGATCCCGAATACCTCCACGACCTGCGTGTGGCCGCGCGAAGGCTTCGGTCGGCCCTCCGCCTTCTTGGGCCGGCTCTGGGGCCGAAGCGGGCCGAGTCCCTGCGCATGGAGCTCTCGTGGATCGCCACCCTCCTGGGCGGTGTGCGGGATCTGGACGTCTTCATCGCCAACCTGGAGACCCAGGCGGTGAGGCTGGGGGAGTCGGGGCGGATCGCCCTGCTCCTGAAGGCGGAGTTGCTGGCCCGGAGGTCCCCGGCGAGGGAGGTTCTGGCGGCAGCTCTGGACGGGAAACGCTACGAAGCCCTCCTTAGGAGGATTCAGGCCCTGGCCGATTCCCCCCCGCCTCGCTCGGCGCGAGGGCTGGCGGCCCAGCGTGTTCAGGACGCCGCGCCAGACTTCATCAAACGAGCCCGCCGGCGCGTGGTAAAGCAGGGCCGAACCGCGGTGCAGGAGCAGGATCCGGCTGCCCTCCACCGCCTTCGGATCCTCTTCAAGCGCCTCCGGTACGCCAGTGAGTTTTTCGATCCTGCCCTGGGGGGCCGTCTGGAACCGATGATCAAGGCCATGGTAAAGTTCCAGGACTGCCTGGGGGAGCACCAGGACGCGGTGGTGGCGGGGCGGAAGATCGAGGCCCTCGCCCAGGAGATGGCGGCGCGGGGGGACCTTCCCGTGGAATCGCTGCTGGATTTGGGGGCCCTCATCCAGATTCAGCGCGAGACGGCCCGCGAGCGGCGAGAGCGCCTGGCCGGCCTCTGGCGGGCGTTCGACCGGGCCTCCGTCAGGAAGTGTCTTGGTGAAACTACCCGTGCGGACCCTTCGTAGGAATCGGGCATGAGCGTCCTCTCGGTTCACGACATCCGGGTGAACTACGGTGGCACGGAAGCCCTGCGCGGGGTCACCTTCGAAGTCCAGGGAGGAGCCGTGGGCCTCCTGGGCCCCAACGGGGCGGGCAAGTCCACCCTCATCAAGGCCCTCCTCGGCCTCGTCCCCCTTACTTCCGGCGCCTTCAGCCTCATGGGACAAGACAGCCGGGCCCTGGGCCCGTCCCTGAGAGACCGCGTCGGCTACGTCCCCGAGCGGGAGGGCCTGCGGCCCGGCACGAGCGGCGTGGCATGGGTGGCCCTCCTGGGAGAACTCTCGGGGCTCCCGCGGCGCGCGGCCGTGGAGCGGGCCCATGAGGTGCTCCAGTACGCGGGCCTGGAGGAGAGCCGCTACCGGAACGTGGAGACCTTTTCCACGGGCATGCGCCAGCGCCTCAAGCTCGCCGGTGCCCTCGTGCACGACCCGGCCCTCCTGCTCCTGGATGAGCCCACGTCGGGCATGGATCCCGTGGGCCGGGAAGAGATGCTCGGCCTCTGCCGGGACATCGTCAAGCAGGGGAAGACGGTCCTCCTGTCCACGCACATCCTCAAGGACGTGGAAGCGCTGTGCGCCCAGGTGGTGATCCTCCACCGGGGGCAAGTGCAGGCGGGAGTTTCGGTGGAGGACTGGACCCGGAGCGAAGCCCAGCACTTCCTGGTCCAGTGGGAGGGCGAAGGGCGTGGCGAAGCCTTTGCCGCCGCGTGCGGCCGGGCGGGGTGGACTGCGGAACCTAGGAAGGACGGCCTCTTCAAACTCGTTTTGCCGGCAGGTGAAGGTCCCCGGAGCGTCTTTCGCGTGGCGCGGGAGGCGGGGGGTGCCGTGAACCGGTTCGTGCGCGAGGAGACCTCCCTGGAGGAGCTCTTCCTCTCGGCCCTCCAGAAGAACGGGGAGACCCATGCCGGTCTATGAGCAGGGGTACGAGGCCTACGAGGGGCGGCGAAACTCCCTGGGGAGCCGGTGGAAGCCCCTCTTCAGAGAGGAGATCCTGCCCTACTTCAACAAGCGGCGGTTCGTCTTTCTCCTCGTCTTGGCCCTGCTTCCCTGGCTCTACGGCGTGGCCCTCACCTTCCTCCACACCCAGCTCGGCGACGCTGACTGGGCCAAGGATCTTGTCACGAAGCTCCCCGTGGTGGACGAGACGCTCGTGGCCAAGCTCCTTACCAACGGCTATGACCTCTTCCTCCTGTTCATCGTGGCCATCTGGGTGGGGTCGGGGCTCGTGGCGCGGGACCGGAAGGACATGACCCTGGACGTGTTCCTGGGGAGGGCCGTGACCTCCGTCCAGTACCTCTGGGCCAAAGGCGCCGCCCTCGGCGTTTTCCTGCTCCTCTTCTCGTTTCTTCCCACCCTCATCTTGGTCATCTTTCAAGTGGGGCTCACGGGGCAGGCGGGGTGGCTCCTGGACCACGTCCGGGTTCTGTGGGGCACCCTGCTTTATACGGCCATCGGGCCGGGCGCCCTGGTTCTCTTCATGCTCGCCCTCTCGTCCATGGCACGCTCACCCCGCGTGGTGGGGCTGGCCTTCATCGCCCTCGTCTTCTTTGGAGACATGGCCTGCGGCGTGGTGTACGCCATCACCAAGGTGAGCGCGGTCTGGTTTTTCTCTCTTTCGCGGGAGCTCACCGCCCTGGCCTCCCTTTGCTTGGGGGCACCGCCCCCCTTCGCCTCGGCGGATCTCCACCCGGCCCTCGTGGCCCTGTTCTTCGCGGGCCTCGCCACCGCCAGCTTGGCGGTATTGTGGGCTCGGTTCTCGCGCCGCGGGGTGCTGCGGTGATCCGCGTGCAAAGCGTCTCCAAGTGGTATGGGCTGGTGGTGGGCGTGAACCGCATCTCCCTGTCTGTGGAGCCAGGAGTCACGGGCCTTCTTGGGGTCAACGGCGCGGGCAAGAGCACGCTCCTCAACCTCATGGCGGGCCTCCTCAGGCCCAGCTCTGGCACCGTGGACCTGGACGGCAAACCCATGTTCGCCAACCCCGAGGCCCTGAAGTCCCTGGGCTACTGTCCAAGCCCCGATCACTTCTATGAGGACGTGACGGGGCTGGAGTTCGTGGCGTACCTGGGCCGCCTCTCGGGGCTCTCCCCGGCGCAGGCCCGCGAGCGGGCCGTGGAGGCGTGCCGCGAGGTAGCCCTGGGGGAGGAAGCGGGCAAGAAGGTCCGGGCCATGAGCAAGGGCATGCGGCAGAAAGTGAAAATGGCCCAGGCGCTGGTGCACGATCCGCCGGTTCTCCTGCTGGACGAACCCCTCAACGGCATGGACCCGCCGAGTCGCGCCCAGGCCATCGAGGCCATCCGGCGGTGGGGCCAGCAGGGCAAGTCTGTCCTCGTCTCCTCCCATATGCTTCACGAAGTGGAGGCTATGACGAGCCGCATCCTCCTCCTTCACCACGGCAAACTCCTGGCCTCAGGGGAAGTGCCCCAGGTGAGGCAGGCCATCGCTTCCAGGCCCATGAACGTATTCGTTCGGTGCGCCGACGCGAGGAACCTGGCCGCGGCCCTCATCACCTGGCCCTGCGTTCAATCCGTGTCCTTCGGCACGGAGGGCAAAGCCCTCACCACGGAGGTGACGGACATGGGCGACTTCCGCGTGCGGCTCGGTGACCTCATGGCGGACCGGGAGCTGGGTTTAGAGATCCTCAACCCCCTCGACGACAACTTGTCCGCCGTCTTCTCCTATTTGGTGGCGTGATGATTGAAGGACCAGTGCGGGCGATCTTCGGCTTCACGGCTCGGGGCATGACTTGCTCCGTGAAGGGCTGGCTCTTCGGCCTGCTCCTCGTTCTGCCCTGGGCCGCGGCCCTCCTTCTGCGCCTGCTCATCTGGAAGGGCGTCCAGGTGCCGATGGGCGGAGTGACCCTCTACGGCATTCTGGTTTTGGCCTATGTCACGGGGTTCCTCGTGCCCATCGCCACTCTCTTTTTCGGTACCTCCCTGGTGGCCGACGAGGTGGAGGGCGGCACCTTGCCCTACCTCTTTGGCCGGCCCCTTCGGCGGGAGAAGATCTTCCTCGCCAAGGTGGCCGCCATGACGGTGGTTCTCGCCGCGGGGTGCTGGCTTTCCATTCTGGGCACCTACCTGCTGTCCCTGTCCCTCGACGGCGCCGGTGCCCTGGGACGGGGAGCGGGAACCCTCCTAGGAGATCTAGCTACCACGGCCCTGGCGGTGGCGGCTTACGGGGCGCTCTTCGCCTTTCTCGGCTTGGCCATGAAGAAGCCCCTCTTTTGGGGCCTCATCATCGGCTTCGGCTGGGAGAACCTCGTGGCATGGCTGCCGGGCTTCCTCAAGCGCCTGACCCTCCTTTTCCACCTCCATACGCTTCTGCCTCACAGCGCCGCCCCCCAGGGTGTCGTCCAGCAGATGCTCGCCTCCAGCGAATCCCGCATCACCGCCCTCGCTTTTCTCCTGGGCTACACGGCGCTCTTTCTGGGCCTAGGGTGCGTCCTCATCAGGCGCATGGAAGCAAGCGCCGCGGAGCGCGAAGGGGGATGACCCCCACGAGGCGAAGGTGACCGCCGGCGCCAGGGCAACGCCCCGGCTCTGGGCCGTCCGAAACTCTCCCATTCACGGCAAGGGGATTTTCGCCCGGTGCGCCATCGCCGCGGGAGCCCGCATCATCGAATACACGGGGGAGCGCCTCTCAGGAGATGAAGCCTCGGCGCGTTACGGCGGCGAAGGTTCGGGCCCGGTGCACGTGGTCCTCTTTTCCCTTGAGGATGGCATGGCTATTGATGGGGGCCGCGGGGGCAACGAGGCCCGGTTCATTAATCATTCATGCCAGCCCTCGTGCCAGGCCGTGGAGGAGGAGGGACGCATTTTCATCGAGGCCCTCCGGACCATCGCGCCAGGTGAGGAGCTGACCTACGACTATCACCTGGAGCTTCCGGGCCGCCACACCCGCGCCGTCAAGGCGCGCTATCCCTGCCACTGCGGCGCCCCCAAGTGCCGGGGCACCTTGCTGGCACCCAAGGGCCGGGCCCGCCAGGGCTAGCGAGGCTCGCCCGGAACGGGAAAAGGGCGGGCTGGGCCCGCCCTTGCCGGCCGTCTCATCATGTCCCTGCGGGGTGCTTGGAGACCTAGAACCTAGCGGGGATTTTCCCGGCGGAAGCCTCCTCGTAGCGCTGGCTCACGGCGTCCCAGTTGATGTTCTCGGCGAAGGCCTTGATGTAGTCGGGACGGCCCGTGGCGGTCTGGTCGACCATGTAGGCGTGCTCCCATACGTCCATGACCAGGATCGGCACGAACCCGGCCACGTTGCCCTCCTCGTGGAGCTGGACGAAGTGGTTGGCCAGGACGCCCGCGGCGGGGTCGAGGTAGAGGATGGCCCAGCCGATGGAGCGGGAAGCGCCCGTCTTGGCGAAGTCGTCCTTCCATGCATCGAAGGAGCCGAACTGCGCGGCCAGGGCGGTCTTCAGCGCCGAGGCGTTGGCCGGTTCGGCCACGCCCGCCTTCAGGTTGCCGAAGTAGTACTCGTGCAGAACCATGCCATTGAATTCGAATCCGAAGCGGCGGCGGCGGTCGGCGTAGAGCGGCGAGGCGCCTTTGCCGTCTTTTCGCAGGGCTTCCAGCTCGGTGAGGAGCCCATTGGTGTTGGCTACGTAGCCTTCGTAAAGCTTCCAGTGCTGCGCGATTTGATTCTCCGAGATGCCTTTGAGTCCAGACGGTTTGAGGTGGACTTTCACTTCGTAGGCCATGGAAATTCCTCCTTTATGTGTGGGCGGGCAGGGGACCGGAAGGGTTCCGGCTCCGGTCGTTTGCGGGAAAAGGGACGAGGGCGGTCTGTTGCCCCGAGGGCAGAGAAGGGCGGCTGTACGTGAAGCTGCTGCATGTCATCGCTCTTCCCCCCCGGGCGAAGTGTTTGAAACAAAGTACTCCTGAGGTGAAACGGAGGGCCCTGGCGCGCTATTCCAAGAGCAGGCGTCATCACTGCATCACCGGAGTGCGGCTGTAGGGACGCCGCCGTCCGACGGTCTTTTTCCCGTCCACAGCCTGAATTGCAGCGCCGCCTGAGGCACGAGCATGGCCTCGCCGGGGATCGCCTCCAGCCCCCTCGCGGCCGCCGTCTGGAGCAGGGGCGTGCTCCCCGCCCGAACAACCATGTCCAGGACCCACCGGCCCGAAAGCCCATCCAGAGGATAGGGGGTTTCATCACCCTCGCGGCCTAAGGGTGTGGCGTTGATGAGGAGGTCCCAGGAGCTCGAACCCCTGTGTTCCCAGGAAACAGGCTCCGCGCCGAATCGGAACGCGAACGCGTTTGTTTTGGCTTCGTCCCGGCCCGCCACCCCCACGGGACCCCTCGCCGCCATCGCCAGGGCCGCCGCCGCCGCGGCTCCTCCGCAGCCGAGGACGAGGGTTCGGGTTCCACGGGGTACCTTCCTAAGGGCCCGGCGCACTCCGTAGACGTCCGTGTTGGCGGCGATCCAGCCCTCCTTTTCCGCCACGAGGGTGTTGCAGGCGCCCGCGCGCCGCACCAGTCGTGAGGCGCGGACGGCCAGGGAGGAGGCGGTTCCCTTGTGGGGGATAGTGAAAGCCACGCCCGCCAGGGGCAGGCCGCTGTCCAGGAGTTCTCGCGGGCTCATGCATGGGAAGGGAAGATAGCGGCCGGGGAGGCGGGCCTCCTCCAGCCAGGGGTTGAAGAAGGCGGGGGTCTTGGTGAACGGCAGGGGCCAGCCCGCCAGGGCGTAGAGGGAGTCGCTCCGGCGCAGGCTGCAGGGCCTGTAAACCGACAGGAGATCCTCCAGCGCCATCTGGCCGGGCCCGGCGGGCTCGCACCCCGGGGCCGAGGCGTAGGTGGCGATGGATCCCCAGGCGAGGGCCAAGATGCGCGAGGGGCATCCCGGCGTTCCCATGGCGAAGGCGCAGAGATCGCCGCGCCCGCGCTCACGGCCGAGCAGGCTCAGTACGGCCAAAGTGGCGGACACATCGCGTGCCGTGGGCACGAGCTTGTATGCCGCCGCCCGCCGGGAGCGAAGGCGTGAGAGGAGGCCTTCGAGGTCCGGCGGGGTTCCGTCCATGCCGTGCCAGGAGACCACGAGACGGGAGGGGTCAAGGCCGCCAGTCCGCTCAGGTTCGGCCTCCGCGAAGGGCACGTCCACCCAAGCGCCGAGGCTCTGGGCCCGCTGGAGCAGAGGCCCCTCGTGGGGCCTGAGCCCGTCGCGGTGGCCCGAGACGAGCAGCGGCATCTCCTCGGCAAGGGACAGCAGAGCGTAAGGATCTTGCCCCGGGGCCAAGAGATCCAGGCGCACCTCGGCGCGATCTGCTCCCGACGCCATGGCCGCCCTGGCCGCGGCGGCGGCCTGGGTGACGGTAAGGGCGGCGGCGGTGGCGATGACGGGTCCCAGGCGTTCCATGGCTGAAGTATACTTGTCCCTGCACCGCCTAGAAACCGCGGGAGCACCCGCACGGGAGAGAATCCATGAGCTTGCAGCGCGCGTTTGAGGCCGAACGGAGGGCGATTCGGGAAAATCTGCGGCGGCAGGAGGAGGCCCTGGAGGCGCTCCAGGGTTCCATCCTCGAGGCGGCGGAGCTCCTGCGCGCCTGCCTATCTTCGGGCGGCAAGGTCCTCTTCTTCGGCAACGGCGGCAGCGCGGCCGACGCCCAGCACTGGGCCGCCGAACTCACGGGCCGTTACTTGCGCGAGCGCCCTGGGATGGCAGCCCTCGCCCTCACTACGGACACCTCCGCCCTCACAGCCATCGGCAACGACTACGGCTTCGGCCAGGTCTTCGCCCGCCAGGTGGAGGCCCTGGCCCGCCCCGGCGACGCGGCCGTGGGTGTCTCCACCTCCGGCAACTCGCCCAACGTCCACGCGGCCCTGGAGCGAGCCAAAGCCCAGGGGTGCAAGACGGTGGCCGTTCTAGGCCGGGACGGGGGCACCATCGCTGCCCTCGTGGACGTGGCCCTCGTCTATGGAGCGAGCGAAACCCCTCGCATCCAGGAGTTTCACGCCGTCCTCGGCCACGTGCTCTGCGCCCTCGTCGAATCGGAACCCTAGCCTGCTGGCGGCTCTCCTCGGCCCTCACGCCTCCCGGAACGCCCTGCTCATCCACGCTGCAGGGGCGCACAGAGCCGCCCCCACGGCGATGACCCCGAAGATGACGTTCACCGGCACCGCTGTGGCCACCAGGCCCGTGAGGCCCGAGGAGGCAGCTGTGAGGCCCAGGACGGTGATGCCAATAAGGGCGAAGATGCGGCCGAGCTGCTCCGGGGGGGTGATGCGCTGGACGAGGCTGGACCGGGTCACGGTGATGAGGGGGACGGAGATCCCGTGCAGGCCGATGGCCAGCCCCGCCGCCCAAAGGTGGCTGATCCACAGAAGGGGCAGGTAGGTGATGCCGTCCAGGAAGATGCCCGCCATGAGGACCTTGCCCTGGCCCATGCGCCGGTTGAGCCACGCCGTGAGGGGCAGGCCCAGGAAGACCCCCGCCGCCAGGGCCGCCTCCATGAGGGCGTACTCGGTTCCCGTGCCGCCGTACCTTCCCTTCACGAGGAGGGGCGTGCCCACGATGGCGGGCCCCATGATGAAGAGATTGTCCACCGCCGTGATGATGAGGAGCCACCGGAGGCGCACGTCCCGCCATGCCGCCGTGAAGCCCTCCATGATGGCCTTCACGGGCGGCGCCGCCTCGCGCTTCTCCGCATGGAGGCGCGGGAGGGCCAGGAGGAACGCCACGGAAACGAGGAACAACAGGCCCACGCCACCCATGAGGTTCTCGGGGGAAACCCACGCCAGGAACACGGAACACAGGGCCGGGCCGAAGAGCCAGCCCATGGGGACGCTGACCTGGATGAGGGCATTGGCCCGGACCAGGTCCTCCTTCGCCACGAGGGCGGGGATGTAGGCGTCCCTCGCGGGGTTGAAGAAGGCCGAGGCCGTGAAGAGGCAGAACCCCGCGGCCGCAAGGACCCAGGGGTTCAAAAGGTGCAGATGGCCTAGGAGGGGCACGCAGAGGGCGATGGCCGCGCGGGTGCCGTCCGAAGCCACCATTAGGCCGCGCCGGGGGAAGCGGTCCGCGGCCAGGCCGCCGATCATGCCGAAGAGGAGGATGGGGAGGTAGTTGAGCGTGGCCACGACGCCCACCAGGGCCTTGTTGCCGGTCATGCCCAGGACGGACCAGAGGAGGAGGATCCCGAAGGCCGCGTCGCCCATCTGCGAGGCTATTTGCGCCGAGAGGAGGAGCCACACGCCTTTCGGAGTCCTACCGGCTGAATGCCCTGTGGCCATGGCCGGCTCCTTCCTCTTGGTCCAGCCTACCGGCGAGGACCGGTTTCGCCTCCGGCGTCAAGGGTGCCGCAGGAGGTTCACGCCTTCACAATTTGGCGGCGGCGGTATGCCCAGGCAGGCGCACAGGGTGGGGGCCACGTCAGCGGCGCGGACCTCCTTCAGCACACGGCCCGGGGCGAAGTCCGGCCCCTCGGCGTAGAAAATTCCTCCCATCTCCGCTAGGGCGGGGTCGTACCCGTGCATGCCGCGGGGCAGGCCGCGGTCGCCCTTTCGGTTAAAGCTGGAGAACATGGCGCCGGGCGGGCACAAGAGGACAAAATCTCCCGTGCGGGAAGGGTCGCTGTACGCGAACCGCCGCGAAGCCTCCTCCCGCGTCATGACGGCCACATCTCTGGGGAGGCGGCTCAGCCCCGAGGCAACCTGCCGCCGCTGAGACTCATTCGTGACGTAGACGTTGCACAGGGGGCCCGAGGGGGCGATGAACGGGAAATAGCCCTCCTTGGGGATAACCTTCACCACGTCCACCACGCGGTTCACCGCCGCCATGCCGTGGTCGCTCACGACCATCAGGTCCACGGGTACGGAAGGTCCCAGGGCGGCGATGCGCGTCCGAAGCCGTCCCAGAAGCCCGTCGGCGGCGGCCATGGCCCTGTGCACGCCGTCCGAGTCCGGGCCCTCGCCGTGTCCGGCCCCGTCGGCACCCGAGGTCCAGGCCATGATGAGGCGCGGGCGCTCGGCAGCTGGCTTTCGCAGAAGATCGAGAATCCACTCCGCGGTCTCCGAATCGTGGTTGCCCCGGGCGTAGGGCTGAAAAAAGGCCGGCGATGTGCCGTTCCACGGGCCGCTGGAGCAGGGCCACGAGCGGACCGCCGCCTTGCGCCCCGCCCGCTCGCTAAGGACCCAGAGGGGCGGCGCCTTCAGCCACGCCGCTTCGGGTTCGTCGGAGAACCGGCGGTCCAGGGTCCGGTCCAGAAAGGAGTTGGCCACGATGCCGTGGCGGGAGGGGCCCACGCCTGTGGCGAGGGTGGCGTGGCTGGCGAAGGTGAGGGAGGGGAACGGAGGCCTGAGCCGCCCGGCGGTCCAGCCTGACCGGGCCATGGCGGCGAAGGCGGGGAGCCGGTCCCTGCCCGGGTAGTCCCATCGCACGCCGTCCATGCTGATCAGGACCACGGTGGGGGGCGTCTTGACAGGCGGGGCGGGCGCCGCCCCCGTGAGGAGAAGGATCAGCGCCAGCCCCAGGAGGGCTCCCAAGGCTATGATCCCAGGACCGGTCCGCGATGTTCGTGCCATGTTCAGGACTCCTTGTTGTTGCCGGCCGGTTCCTTCGCCCGCGCCACTTCAAGGGCGAGGGCAAGCTCTTCCTCCTTGGTCGCGCAGCGGCCCTCGAGTTTGGCGGCGCGCGCTGCGTCCAGAGCCCTGGCGATGACGTTGGAGGGCGGAACCCCGGCCCGGGTTAAGTCCCGCCCCGTGATCTCCAGGGCCAGGAATCGGTCCCGGACGAGGAAATCGCGGACCCGGGCCTGTCCCGCGGGGCCGTCCACCTTAGCCAGGAGGAAGAGGACCCACTCGATGGGCTGTCCCGCCAGGGCACGGTAGGCCCGCGAGCGGGGAGCGAGACCTTCTCCGCCAACCTCCCGCAGGGCGTGCCACGTGGTGCTCCGGTACCGGGACAGGAGCTCCTTGGTCTTGCGCGAGAAGGGGTAGCGGGCCAGGAAATCGGCCGTGTTCTGCGTGGGCAGGCGCTCAAGGAGGGCCATGAAGTACACGCAGGGCCGGTCCAAAGGCGAGTCGGGGAACTGGGTCTCGAAAAAATCCACGGCCTTTTGCACCCGGTAAAGGGATTCCACCACTTTGGGGGTGAGTTTGAGCGCGGGCCAGAACACCTGGAGGAGGCCGTAGGTCTCCATGGCCTTGAGGCCCTCCACGGCGTTGGACCCGGAGAGGGCCTGGGCCACCTCCGCCAGCACGCGCTTGGGGGACAGGTGGCGGAAAACGCCCTGTCGGTGAGCCGCGGCGATGAGCCTCTCGGTTTCGGGCATGAGGGTGAACCCGAGGCGCACGGCAAAGCGCACGGCCCGAAAGGCGCGGGTGGGGTCTTCCACGAACGAGAGGCCGTGGAGAACCCTCAGGCGCCCCGCCTTGAGGTCCCTCACGCCCCCGAAGAGATCCAGGATTTCCCCATGCCGGTCCGGGGTAATGGCCATGGCCAGGGCGTTGATGGTGAAATCCCGCCGGTAGAGGTCCTGGTAGAGGGCCGCGTGGGCCACCGTGGGCAGCGCCGCCGGGGCTTCGTAGTACTCCGCGCGGGCCGTGGCGAAGTCCCAGTGGCCGCCCCCGGGGCGAACCCACACGGCGGTGCCGAAGGCGGAATGGGCCCTGACATGGCCTCCCTGCTCGGCGGCCCACGCTTCGGCCAAGTCTGCCGCGTCTCCCTCCACCACGAAGTCCACATCCTTCACTGGGCGCCTGAGGAGGAGGTCCCTCACGGCCCCCCCCACGAGCAGGCAGGAAACCTCCCTGGCCGCGGCCAGTCTGCCGAGAGCCAGGAGCCGCTCGCCTTCTTCCGCGGTGAAGGAGGCCTTCACCAAGTGGGATACCTCCCAGGCCGAGGGATGGCCTCCTCCGCGATGGAAGGGGCGGTCGCCCGTCTCCCGGTAGAGGGTTTTGAAGAGGGCCATGCGGGAGATGAGGCCCTCCACCCGCTCGGGAGAATCGCCGAAGAGGGCGATGCGCCAATTGCGCTCCATCATCTGGCGCCGCACCTCCTCCACGGGGGTATCAGGCGGCAAGAGGGGGGGCCGGGAGACCACCAGGTCCCCCACGGGAGATTCGCCCAGCCCGTGCTGCAGGGCCCCGTCCACCTCCTGGCGCGTCACGACGCCCGCCAGGCGGCCTTCCGCGAACATGGGGAGGGCGTTGACGCGGAACCGGTTCATCTCCCGGAACGCTTCGCGCGTGGTGGCGGACCCTTCGATGCGCCGGAAGTTCCGCGTCATGACGTCCGCCGCCTTCAGCCCCACGGGGTGGGCGGACGTGAGCTCGTCCAGAAGCAAGAGGCGAGCTTCCTCGGGGGTCCGGTCGCGGACCACGGCCGAGGCGGCCGAGGCGTGCCCGCCCCCGCCGAAGACCGCCAGCACCTGCCGGACGTCCACGAGGGGAGTCCGTGACCTCGCGATGATGT
Source organism: Acidobacteriota bacterium (assembly GCA_037445535.1). Taxonomy (GTDB): domain Bacteria; phylum Acidobacteriota; class UBA4820; order UBA4820; family DSQY01; genus JAKAJA01. The sequence goes on from JBBIKI010000001.1 coordinate 56,647, forward strand.
GGACGCGGCTCTCCATGGAGGCGAGGAGGAAGAGGGCTTCCAGCCCCTCGATGGCCAAGATTTCATGGGCGAGCAGGCTCAGGTCGGGCACGTAGGCGGGGGCGCTCAGGGTTGTTATGTGGACGCGCGCGCCGCCCACCAGGACCGACTCCAGGTTCTCCAGCAGGGGAGGCAGGAGCCGGAGCTGCTCCTCCGTAAGGCCCCGCCGGAGGGTCCGGGATACCTGGCTCAGGTCTCCGCCCCAGGCCAGGCATGCCAGGACCGCCTCGAAATCCTCGGGCCGGGTGGTAGGGAAGGTAAGAAACCCCGTGTCCTCGTAAATGCCCAAGAGGAAAAGGGAGGCCTCGGCAGGTGAGGGGACCAGGCCCGCGCCTTGGATGTGTTTAATGAGGACGGTCGTGCAGGCCCCCGCCTCGCTGACGGCATGGGTCTGGCCCCGGAGATCTCCCGGGCCCTCGTGATGATTGAAGACGTCCAAGATCACGGGGGGCTGGCGGTCCAGGAGCTCGGCCAGGGGGCCGATCCGGTCCCGGGAGGACACGTCCACGCACACCAAGCGCTCCACGGCGCCTAGGTCGAGGTCTTTCAAGGGCAGAACTTCGGAGACCTTCCCTCGGTGATCCTCCAGATACCGCCGCACGAGGGCCTCGGAGGCTCCCGAGAAGACCAGGGCCGCGCCCGGGTAAAGGAGGCGCGCGGCCACCATGCTGGCGAGGGAGTCAAAGTCCGCATTGGTGTGCGTCGTGATGACGATCATGGCCCCGGGAGCACGAACCTGAGGACAGGGCTCCGATCCGGCCGCCGCGTCCCCCTCCGGCCCCCCTCCTTCCGTCTTGCCCCCTGCCGTCCACCCCTCGTATTCTCCTACCTGCCCAGCACCTTCTTGGTAGCGGCGAGGAACCGGTTGTTGCCGTCGCGGGTGTGCACCGTGACGCGCACGGACCGGGGGAAGCCGCCGCTCTTCTGGGGCCGAACGATGACGCCCTCGCGCAGCAGCGCGCGGAAAAATTCGTCGGCGTCCATGGGGACGTCTACCATGAGGAAATTGGTCACGGAGGGGGTCACCTGGAGGCCCATGGCCTTCAGCTCGCCCGTGAGGTAGGCCAGCTCCACACGGTTGAGGGCCAGATAGGTCTGGACGAAGGCCTCGTCGTCGAGGGCCGCCAGGGCCGCTACCTGGGCCGGAGCGCTCGTGTTGAAGGGGGACCGGACCTTGTGGAGGGTCGTGATGACCTCGGGCTGGGCGAATCCGTACCCGACCCTGAGCGCCGCGAGCCCGTAAGCCTTGCTGAAGGTTCCAAGGACCAGGAGATTGGGGAACCGGTCCAGGAGGGGCAGCGCGGAGCCGTAGTCCGGGGTCTCCGCGAATTCCTTGTAGGCCTCATCCATGACCACCAGGGCCGTTTCGGGAACGCGCTCCAGAAACCGCTCCACGTCCCTTAGGGCATTATAGGTGCCCGTGGGATTGTTGGGGTTGGCCACGATGACCAAGCGGGTCTTCTCGTCCATGAGGTCCAGCATGGCGTGGAGGTCGTGGGTCCGGTCCCGCATGGGTGATTGGCGGACCTCTCCGTTCACGATTTGGCAGGCGATCGCGTACATGGCGAAGGAGCCTTGGCTGAAGACCGCGTTCACTCCGGGGCACAGGTAGGCCCGGGCCGACATCTCCACCAGCTCCACGGAGCCGTTGCCCAGGATGACCCGCGCCGGATCCACTCCGTACCGGGCGCCCAGAGCCCGGCAGAGGTAAAATCCCGCCCCGTCGGGGTAGATGTGAATCTTGTCCAGGAATCCCTTGAGAGCCTCGATGGCCCTGGGAGAGGGACCCAGCGGGTTTTCGTTGGAGGCCATTTTCACGGTGCGGGTCAGGCCCAACTCGCGCTCCACCTCTTCGATGGGTTTGCCTGGGATGTAAGGCTTGATGGTCTCGATGTAGGGCGGGGCGGGGATCCTCATTCAATCCTCCTCAGGGTTCCGGCGGCATTCCCGTGTGCTTCCTCAGGGCGGCAACCTCTTCGGGAGTGAGCGGGCGGACCTCGCCGGGTTTCATTTTGCCAAGCAGGACCGGGCCCATGGCAGTCCGCTTGAGCTTGATGACGGGGTGTTCCACGCGGAAGAACATTTCGCGGAGCTGGTTTTTTCGGCCTTCGGTCATGTCCACCTGGAGCCAGGTGTGGCGCGTCTCCCGGGCGGGTATGCGCCGGATCGTGACAGGCTGGGTGCGGCGGCCCTCCAGCACGATGCCCCTTCGGAGGCGGTCGAGAGCCTCGTGGGGCGGATCGCCCTTGACCTTCACGTGATACGTTTTAACCACTTTATAGCGGGGATGGAGGAGGCGGTTGGCCATCTCGCCGTCGCTGGTGAGGAGCAGGAGCCCCTCGCTGTGGTAGTCCAGCCGCCCCACGGGGAAGACACCCTTGGAGGCCTTGGGCAGGAGGTCCTTCAGGCACGGGCGGCCCTCGGGGTCCTCCAGGGTGCTCACCACTTCTTTGGGCTTGTAGAGGGCGAAATAGGCGCCGCCCTTGAGCAGGTGGACCCGGCGGCCGTCCACCTTCACGGCGTCCCGTCCCGGATCCACGAGGGTGGCGAGTTCCGGCGCCACCTGGCCGTTGATGGTCACCCGGCCATCCAGGACGAGGGCTTCGGCGGCGCGCCGGGAGGCCACGCCGGCCCGGGCCAGGAACTGATTGATCCGCATGGTTCCGCGCTCGTCATTGGACACGGCAGGCCTCCTCTTCGGCCCCGCCGGCGGGGGCCTCCGTCTTCTGGAGCCCGTCCTCGGAGGGTTCGGTGGGGGGCTCGGCGGTCGTCTCCGAGGCGGGTTCGGCGGCGGGCGCAGGCCCCGCGTCCTTGAACAGGCTTTCCTGCCGGACGCCCTCGCGGAAGACCTCCTCGATCTCCCTGAAGGACGGCAGGTCTTCTAGGGAGTTCAATCCGAAATGAACGAGAAACTCCTTGGTGGTGCCATAGAGGAGGGGCTTGCCCACCACGTTTTTCCGGCCCGTGATCCGGATGAGTTTCTTGTCCAGAAGTCCTTTCACGACGGAGCCCGACTCGGTGCCCCGGATGGCGCTCACCTCGGCGCTGGTAACGGGCTGCTTGTAGGCCACGATGGCCAGGGCTTCCACGGAGGCGGGAGTGAGCTTGCGCAGGTTCTGGGCCTTGAGGAAGCTGCGGACGAAAAGGGCGTGGGGCGGGCGCGTCACCAAACGGAACCCCTCCGCCACCCGCTCTACCCTCAAGCCCTGGGACTCCTGCTCATAGCGGGACTGGAGGGCCTCAAGAAGGGAGAGGGCTACGGCGGGGGTCACCTCCCCGTCTAGGGCCTCCGTGACCTGCTGAGCCGTGACGGGGCCCGAGGAGACAAAGAGGATGGCCTCCACGGCGCCCAGCCGGTCCGATTCTCGCATGGCCACCTCCCGCCGAACACCAATTCTACCAGAAACTTGCCTCTGGCACCGCCTGTCGGAGGGACGGACCCTTGCCAGCCCGCCGCCGTCCTGGTAGGGTACTTCCGGGCCGACGCGCCACTGCCCCGGAGGACGTTGCCGTGATCAAACCCGTGATGCCCAAGTCCGTCCTGGTTATCGGCTCAGGACCCATCGTCATCGGCCAAGCCTGCGAGTTTGACTATTCGGGCGTCCAGGCGCTCAAAGCCTTGAAAGAAGAAGGCATCCGCACGATCCTCGTGAACAACAATCCGGCCACCATCATGACGGACCCCGATCTGTGCGGCGCCACCTACCTGGAGCCCATCGAGCCCTGGGCCCTGGAGGCGATCCTGGACAAGGAGCGGCCCGAAGCCATCCTTCCCACGGTAGGCGGCCAGACGGCCCTCAATGCGGCCATGGTCCTGCACCAGAGCGGGGTCCTGGACCGATTCGGATGCCACCTCATCGGGGCAAGCCCTCAGGCCATCCGCGCCGCGGAGGACCGGGACGCCTTCAAGGCCGTCCTGGCCCGGCACGGCATGGAAACCTCCCGCTCCTTCGTGGCACGGTCCGTGGAAGAGGGGCTGGCACGGGTGGCGGAGGTTGGCTATCCCGCGATCCTGCGCCCCTCCTTCACCTTAGGCGGGGCAGGAGGAGGCATCGCCAGAACGGAGGCGGAGTTCGGACCGCTCTTGGCCTACGGCCTGGCCCTGAGCCCCTCGGGCAGCGTGCTGGTGGAGGAATCCCTCATCGGGTGGAAGGAATTCGAGCTGGAGGTGATACGGGACCGGGCCGACAACGTGGTGGTCATCTGCTCCATCGAGAATCTGGACCCCATGGGTGTGCACACGGGCGATAGCGTCACCGTGGCCCCCGCCCAGACCCTCTCCGACAAGGAATACCAATGGATGCGCGACTGGGCCAAGCGGGTCATCCGCGCCGTAGGCGTGGACACGGGGGGCAGCAACATCCAGTTCGCCCTCCACCCCCAGACGGGCCGCATGGTCGTCATCGAAATGAACCCCCGTGTATCGCGGTCCTCGGCCCTGGCGAGCAAGGCCACGGGCTACCCCATCGCCCGCGTGGCCACCCAGCTCGCCCTCGGCTACACCCTGGACCAGCTCCCCAACCTCATCACCCGGACCACCCCCGCGGCCTTCGAACCGGCCCTGGACTACGTGGTCGTGAAAATCCCCCGGTGGTCCTTCGACAAGTTCCGGGAGACGGACCCCACCCTTTCCACCCACATGAAGTCCATCGGCGAGGTCATGGCCATCGGGCGCACCTTCAAGGAAGCCCTCCAAAAGGCCCTGCGCTCCGTCGAGATAGGGCGGTACGGACTGCTCGACGGCGTGCCTCCCGTGCCCGATGCGGACACCCTCAAGGCCAAGCTCGCCATCCCCAACTGGGAACGCCTCTTCTACACGGCGCTGGCCTTCCAGCACGGCCTCTGTGTGGATGAGGTCCGGGACCTCTCGGGGATGGACCCGTGGTTCCTGGAGCAGATGGCCCAGCTCGTGGCCACGGAGAACCGCCTTCGCTTCTTCAGCGCCGAGTCCTGCCCCGCGGACCTCCTGATTCAGGCCAAGGAGGAGGGGTTCGCGGACCGAAGGCTATGCAAGCTGTGGGACGTGCCCGAGGCGCAGGTTCGCCAGCGCCGGGAGGCCATGGGGCTGAGACCCGTCTACCTCGGCGTGGACACCTGCGCCGCCGAGTTCGAGGCCAAGACTCCCTACTTTTACAGCTCCTACTCGGGGATATCCGAGGGTGTCCCCCTGGCGGGGAAAAAAGTGGTCGTGGTAGGAAGCGGCCCCAACCGGGTGGGCCAGGGCATCGAATTCGACTACTGCTGCTGCCAGGCCGTCTTCGGCCTGAGGGACGAGGGTTACGAGACGATCATGGTGAACTGCAACCCGGAGACCGTGTCCACGGATTTCGACACGGCCGGGCGCCTCTACTTCGAGCCCGTGACCCTGGAGGACGTGAAGGCCATTCTGGACAGGGAACGGCCCGGCGGCGTGGTCCTCACCTTCGGCGGGCAGACCCCCCTCAAACTGGCCAGAGAACTGGAATCTCTCGGCTACCCCCTGTGGGGCACCTCGCCGCGGGCCATCCACCGGGCCGAGGACCGCCAGGAGTTTCAAGCCCTGTGCCAGAAGCTCGGCCTGAACGCCCCGCCGGGCACCACGGCGCGCAACCTCGAAGAGGCCCACGCCAAGGCCCGCGAGCTCGGGTTTCCCCTCATGGTACGGCCCTCCTACGTCCTCGGCGGCCAAGGGATGGCCCTCCTCACCGAGGAAGCCCACCTGGACCAGTACCTTGCCCAGGCCATTGAAGTCAGCGAGGACCACCCGCTCCTGCTGGACACCTTCCTCCAGGACGCCGTGGAGATCGACGTGGACGCCCTGTGCGACGGGCGGGACGTGGTGATGGCGGGGATGCTCGAGCACATCGAGAAAGCGGGCATCCATTCAGGAGACTCCTCCCAGGTCTTTCCGCCCCAGACTCTTCCCCCGGACATCCAGGCCCGGGTGGAGAATCTCACGCGCCAGGTGGCGCTGGAACTGGGAGTCGTGGGCATGCTGAATCTCCAGTTCGCCTGGAACCGGGAGGGCCTCTTCGTCCTGGAGGTGAACCCCCGCGTTTCCCGCACCGTCCCCTTCCTGTCCAAGGCCCGCAAGGTGCCCTTCGCACGGCTGGCCGCCCGCCTCATGGCCGGGCGCATGCTATCAGACATGCCTGAGCTCACGGGCTTGGCCGGGGACCGCCCAGAGGGCCTGGTGTTCGTCAAAGCCAGCGTCTTCCCCTTCGCGCGGCTTTTGGGAGAGGACCCCGTTCTGGGTCCCGAGATGAAGTCCACGGGCGAGGTCATGGGCGTAGCCCCCGCGTTCGGAGCGGCCTTTGCCAAGGCACTGTCCGGTGCCGGCGTGCCCCTCCCCCAAGGCGGGGCCGTCTTCCTCAGCGTACGGGACCAGGACAAGGAGGCCCTCGTGCCCGTGGCCCGGGGGCTGGCGGACCTCGGGTTCGCCCTCGTCGCCACCCAGGGCACCCGGCTCCACCTGGAGCAACGAGGCGTCCCCGTGGGTGCCGTCAACAAGGTAGGGGAGGGCAAGCCCAACGCCGCGGACCTTCTCAAGGCCGGAACCTTGCGCCTCGTCATCAACACGCCCATGGGCCGGAAGAGCCAGCGGGACGAGGCCAGCATCCGGTGCCAGGCCATGGCCTTGGGCGTGCCCTGCATCACCACCGTGGAAGGCGCCCGCGCTGCCCTCGAAGGAATTCGCGCGCTCAAAGGCGGCCGTCTCTCCGTCTCTCCTCTCCAGTTCTGGCCCTGACGCGAGCAGGAACTGGTGCCAGCCCCCTCGTGGGCTACCCCTGGAGCCGGCGGGGCAGTATACTGTCCAGGAGATTGGTGCGCAGGTTATCTTGAAGGCGGCGAGGGTGAAAGCCTGCGCGAAGGAGGTGGGACGTGCGCGTGGTAGCCGTTGCATCCGTGAATCCGGAGGAAGCACGGGCCATCGGTCTTGGGCTTGGCCTTCTGGCCAGGGCCGATCTTCGCGTGGAGCATGTGCAGCCCGAGGAGACCCTCGTGGACAGGCTCGTCCTTCGGGACCCGCCGGACCTTCTCCTCATAGACGCCGACATGGCCAGGTTTCAGCCCTTCCTCGCCATCAAGGCGCTCAGGCGGTTCAGCGCGTTCATGCTCCTGCCCATCTTCGTGGTGTCCGAGGTGGATCGTGCCGAGGATGCCAGGGCGGCCGGGGCTACGCGGTTTTTCAGAAAACCGGTCCAAGAGAAGGACCTGGAGGACGCGCTGGCGCGCTTTGTAAAGCCCGTCCTGCGCAAGGCGCCGCGCAAGGGGCTGCGCGGGCCGTGCGTGGTGTCCAAGGGCGGCCTCAAGTACGAGGGGCGCATCAGCGATGTCTCCATCTTGGGGGCGCAGGTGGTGGTCTCCGACCGTATACCCGTGGGGACCATGATCCAGCTTGGCTTTGCCCTCATCATGCAGAAGACGCCCCACGTCATCCGGGTCAACGCCCGCATCGTGCGGGAGGTCCCAGGGGGATACGGCCTGGCGTTCAGCGCCCTGGATCAGCAGGCCCGGGGTCTCATCGCGGCCTTCGCCAAAGCGTGAGAGTCCGGCGGCATGTGACCAGAAGGATGATGCATTCATCAAGCATCAGAAGGCCCAAGGGTACACCGCGATAGACCATCGGTTCATGCGTAGCTCCTGCGGCGTATTCCTTTGCTTTTCACGTTTTACTATTGACGTTGCACTAGCCTTTTAGGGGGATGTCATGCGATCCGTCAATCCGGCTACGGGAGAGATCATCGGCGACTACCCGGAACACGGGCCAGAGGAAGTTACGGCCATTCTGTCTCGCGCCCAGGACGCCTTTCAGGCCTGGAGGAACGTACCCTTCGCCGGGCGGAGAGCCCTCATGAAAGGCGCGGCGGCGGAGCTTCGATGCCACCAGGAAGACTATGCACGGCTCATGACCGCCGAGATGGGGAAGACCCTCGCGGCGGCCAAGGCCGAGGCGGAAAAGTGCGCCCTGTGCTGTGATTTCTACGCCGAACACGGGGAGTTTTTCCTGGCTCCCGAGACCGTGGCCACGGACGCCTCCCGCAGCCTGATTCGGTACGACCCCCTTGGGCCCATCCTGGCGGTCATGCCTTGGAACTTTCCCTTCTGGCAGGTCTTCCGTTTCGCCGCCCCGGCCCTCATGGCGGGCAACGTTGGGCTCCTGAAGCACGCGTCAAACGTGCCCGGATGCGCCCTGGCCATCGAGGCCATTTTCAAGGAGGCGGGCTTCCCCCCGGGCTGTTTCCAAACGCTCATGATCGGGTCCGGGGCCGTGGACGCGGTCATCGCCAACCCCGCCGTCAGGGCGGTGACTCTCACGGGGAGCGAACCAGCGGGCATGGCCGTGGCGGCGGCGGCGGGGCGCGAGCTGAAGAAGACGGTCCTGGAGCTGGGCGGCTCGGACCCCTTCATCATCCTGGAAGACGCCGACATCCAGGCCGCGGCCCTCACGGCGGCCCAGGCCCGGTGCATCAACAACGGGCAGAGCTGCATCGCCGCCAAGCGCTTCATCGTGGTGGAGCCCGTGGCGGAGGCCTTTGAACAGGCCTTCCTGGCGGCCATGGGGGCTCTGCGCGTGGGCGACCCCATGGATCCGGGGACGGATGTGGGACCCATGGCCCGCGAGGATCTTCGGAAGGAGCTACACGGCCAGGTGGAGCGCTCCGTGGCGGCGGGCGCCGTGCTCAGGCTCGGCGGCAAGCCCATGGAGGGGGAAGGCGCCTTCTACCCGCCCACGGTCCTGACGGGGGTGAAGCCGGGCGTGGCCGCCTTCGATGAGGAGACCTTCGGCCCCGTGGCGGCGGTGATCCGCGCCAAGGACGCAGGGGAGGCCGTATCCCTGGCCAACAGGTCGCCCTTCGGCCTCGGGGCGAGCCTGTGGACGAAAGACCTGCGTCGCGGCGAGGCTCTGGCCGCGCAGATCGAATCGGGCTCCGTTTTTATTAACGGCATGGTCAAAAGCGACCCCCGCCTTCCCTTCGGCGGCGTCAAGCACTCCGGCTACGGCCGCGAGCTGAGCGCCTTCGGCATCCGCGAGTTCGTCAACATCAAGACCGTGTGGATCGCCTAGGGATGTACCACCAAGGCGCCTTGGCGTCTGGGTGGTTCACTCGTTTTTCCCGCCGTGTAGGCGGCGGCGGGATACCCGACGAAGTGGTAGAGGTTGGACGGCGCCGTCACGCCGAGCCCCGGCGTTTTCACCGGGAGCTGGGGCCACCCCGCGGAGGTGGCGTAGGCCAAGGGCCAGCCTTGCAAGGTAGCGCCCTGGGCCGAGGCGAGCTTCTGCAGCAGGAGCAGGCCGAGAGGGACGCAGTAGCGCCCGCACCAGGTGAGGCGGCACTGGGCCGGGTCCTTGGGATCGCAGAACGTTTCAAAAGCCTGCCGTACCTTGGCGGCGGTCATGGTTCCCGCCAGCGGCCCTGCGAGGAGGGCGCGGTCCATGGCGCAGGCGTGTGTGTAGGCCTCCACGCCGCCCTCCCCGTGGGGTGTGTAGTTGAAATCGGGGCCGTAGTGCACGCCGTCGGAGGACATCACCACCGCCACATCCCGCCCGAGCACCCAGCCGCGCGCCTCGAGGCTGGAGCCGAGGGCGGTGCCAAGGTGCGCCGCCAGCGCCTGCATTCGGTTCAAATCCATGACGGGGACCATGACCGGCACGATGTCCAGGTCCGGGGTCTGGTGTTTGAGCCAGTAGACGACGGCCTCCACCGAATGCTCCGAATCGTGCATGGCGGCGCTCTGCACCGCGTCCTCCTTGGGGAGCTTGTCCAGCAGGTCTTCTCTGAGCGAGGAAACGGGCACCTCTCCGTCTGGACTTCGCCACGCCCGGTAGGGGTCGAAGACCAGGGTGTCCTTTGCACCGAATTTGCGCCACCCGTGGAATACGCCCAGCACGATGACGTGCTTAGCCTTCACCAGGGGTAGCACGGCCCGGTAGACACGGCCTGCGTAGAGGTAGTCGTCGTGGGGGCAGACCGCTCCCCAGACGGGGCCGGCGGGTGCGTCTCCGAGTTTGTCCGGGCGGGGTTCCGTGGAGGAGCGGTCCCACACCTCGGCCATCTGGGGCGCGGTGGAGGCGAATCCCACGGCATCCTTCTGGCCGCGGACACCGCCCTGAGAGGGGAGTCCCATGTCCTTCCGGACTTGGCCGAGTGCGGGCAGCTCAGGGTGGCCGCCGGTGCCCCCCGCGCGGACCGAGAGAAGGACCGCCACCAGCGCGAGGAACAGCAGAGAGCGCATGGGCTCACCTCCGGCAGGCTGCTAGCCTGTGATTTGGGTCCCCTTGGTCTCCGGAAGGGTCCACACCCAGAGGCCCGTGAATAGGGCGAAGAAGGCCCCGATGGAGATGCCAGCCCCCAGGCCGTTGCTCTGGGCCAGGGGAAGGGTGGTGACCCAGGTGATGATGACCGGCGTGAAGAACTGCGCGCCGCGGGAGAGGTTGAAGGCGACGCCCATGGCGCTGTTTCGGATGCGTGTGGGGAAAAGCTCGGAGAAAATGGGGCCGTAGCCCGAGAAGTTTCCGGTCCCCAGCCCCACCAGCATCATGAAGGCCAGGGGCAGCCAGGGGAACCGGCCCGTGGTCCCCCAGAACCACGTGATGCCGAGGAGCCCCAGGGCCCATATCATGGAGTAGGCGGAATAGGCCCACCGGCGCCCCTTCCAGTCGGCTACCACCCCGAAGGAGAGGTACCCGGCAAAGGCCGCCACTTGGGTGAGAATCATCCACAGGCCGCTCTTCACCAGGGAAAAACCCAGGTGGTCGTAAAGATACTTGGGCATCCACGTGTAGGTGAACCAGTAGGCGGACATGTCCGCCACGGCCAGGACGAGCCCCAGGAGAAAGAGCTTGCGCAGGAGGCCGTCGGCGCGAAGCTCGCGCAGGAGCCCCGGCGTGCGGGCCGGCTCGCTTCGCCGGCTGGAGGCCCAAACATCAGATTCGGGCATGTGGCGCCGGATCACGACCACGAGGCTTGCGGGGAGGAGGGAGACGAAGAAGCAGGCGCGCCAACCCCAGTCGGGGCCCAGGAAAGACACGAAGAACGGCTCCACGAAGGATCCCACTACCGAGGCCAAGAGGATACCGAGGGGGGCGCCCGTCTGCATGACGGCGGCGAACCGGGCCCGCATCCTGGCGGGAAAGGTCTCCCCCACGAGGGTCTGCCCCGTGGCCCACTCTCCGCCCACGCCGAGGCCCGTCACGATCCTGAAAATGAGAAAGAGCCAGAAAGCGTGGGACATGCCGCAGAGGAAGGTTCCCGCGGAATAGGTCAGCAGGGTCCAGGTGAGAACCCGCTTGCGCCCGAAGCGGTCCGCCAGGACGCCGAAGATGATGCCTCCCAGCGCCGTGGCCGCGAGGGTGGTGCCCAGAAGGAGGGAGAGCTCGTAGTCGCTCAGGGCCAAGCTGCGCTTGATGGGAACGAGAAGGAACGACAGGAGCATGAGGTCGTAAAAATCGAAGAGCCACCCCGCCCAGGCCATGCCCAGAATGACGTAGTGCTTCCTCGTGGGCCGTCCAGTTTGGTTCAGCAGACGGAGCGCGTCCGTTTGGGCCATGGTCCCCCCCCAGGATGTCTCCAAGCTAAGCCCGCCTGGGTCCTTTTACAAGCCCGCGAAGGGGGTCCGCCGCCCTCGCGGGGGCAGGGGGGAGTACAATCCTGGCGAGGAGGGCTGGCCATGAAAGGTGTCTTCGCATGGGCCTTGGGCCTGGCACTCGTGTCCCTCATGGGACCGGCGCCGCGGGGTGCGGCAGGGGCGGACAAGGGGACGCTGCTGGAGGCGGATATGGCCTTTGCCAGGGCCACGGCCGAGAGGGGCCTGGAGGGATGGCTGTCGTGGTTCGCGCCGGATGCCAGAATCTTCCCTCCAGGGGAGCCCGTCATCGAGGGGCTGGATGCCATCAAGGCCCACTACCTCAAGACGGGGTTCGATCCCCGGCCGCTGACATGGAAACCGGCCTACGCCGAACTCAGCGCCTCGGGGGATCTGGGGTACACGGTGGGCTATGCCTCGTGGCCGGGCACGGACGACCAGGGCCGGAAGGTGGCGCATGGCAGCAAGTACCTGACCGTCTGGAGGAGGCAGCCCGGCGGCGCGTGGAAGGTGGCGGCGGACATCGGAAACGCTGCGCCTGCCACGCGCCCGTAGGGACAGGTCTTGCATCGCATGGCCTCTGCGGCCGGCCAGGGGCGGAGAGCACCGTGAGCGACCATCCCATTGTGGTCATCGGCGCGGGAGCTTCGGGCCTCATGGCGGCCATCTGGGCCGCGGGCCGCGGCCGTTCCGTGGTGCTTCTGGAAGGCACGAAGGACGGGGGCCGGAAGATTCTCATCAGCGGCGGCGGCCGGTGCAACATCCTGCCTTCGGTGGCCGCCCCCGAGCGGTTCGTCACGGATTCCTCCCCCAACGTCCTCAAGAACCTCCTGCGATCCTGGCCCCTCCACGAGCAGCGGCGCTTCTTTGAGGCGGAGGCAGGTCTCGGCTTGGTGCTGGAGGCGGACACGGGCAAGCTCTTTCCGCGGTCCAACAGCGCGAAAGAGGTCCGCGACGCGCTCGTGGCACTGGCCCTTCATAGGGGAGTACAGATCCGGTTCGGCGCGCGCGCCGAGGGGCTCGAACCGGGGGCCGGAGCGTGGACAGTGAGCACGGCCACGGAAGGGGCCGTGACCGCCTCGGCGGTTGTCCTCGCCACGGGGGGCCGGTCCGTTCCCGCCACGGGGAGCGACGGCTGGGGGCTGGACCTCCTCGCGCGCTTGGGACACCGGATCCATCCGGCCTACCCGGCCCTCACGCCTCTCACGGCCGAGCCTCCGGTCCACGCACACCTGTCGGGCATCTCGCTGGAGGTCGCCCTGGAGGCGCCTGGACCGAAAAAGAAGATCGCCACGAGGGGCGGCTTTCTCTTCACCCACCGGGGCTACAGCGGGCCGGCGATCCTGAACATCTCCCACGTGGCTGTGCGCTCCCGGCTTGCGAAGGAGGCGAGGCAGCCCATCTTTGCCAGGTGGACGGAGCTGGACGCCGCCGGTTGGGAGCGGCGGCTTCTTCAGCACCGGGGGGCGGTGTCCTCCCTGCTGGCGGGGTACATCCCTTCCCGGCTGGCGGAAACGCTTTGCGGGGAAGCGGGGCTTGAAGCAGGGGTGACCACGGCGCAGCTCCGGCGGGATAAGCGGCTCGCGCTCCTCCGGTGTCTCACGCGGTATTCCTTGCCATGGACAAGCGACGAGGGATATGCCAAGGCCGAGGTGACGGGGGGCGGGGTGGATCTGGGCGAGATCGACGCGAAGACCATGGAAAGCCGTCTTCACCGCGGACTCTTTCTTTGCGGAGAATTGCTGGATGCTTTCGGGCCCATCGGCGGCCACAACTTCCAGTGGGCCTGGGCCACGGGGCGGGCTGCGGGGCTTGGCGCGGCGGGGCAAGACGGGATCTGAGCCCCAAGGCACGAACCCTATCAGAGCATAAGGCGAGTGGCGCGATCGTACGGCGCAGCGCACATGAGAAACGCGGAGGCAACCCTGGCTCCCACACGGCAGAACACGGTTAGGGAGTCTTTGCGCTCCGCCGGCTGCTGCTAGAAGGCCCTGTGTTTCCCCTGGTCTCTCGGTGTCCTTGTGTCTTGGTGGTGATGTCTTGTTCTAATCAATCCCGCAGGCCCTCCGGGCGCGGGCGAGGGTGGTGGCGGCGATGGGCTCCACGCGCGCGGCACCTTCGCGAAGGACGTCCTCCACGTAATCCTTGTCCTTGGCGAGCTCCTTGCGCCGCTCCCTGGCGGGGCCGAAGGTTTCGTCCAGGACTTGGAGGAGGCGCTTTTTGGCGTCGGAGTACTTCAGGCCACCCGCAAGGAAGCGGTTCCGCCATTCGGACTGCTCCTCCGCCGAGACGAAGAGCTTCAGCAGGTTGAAGACGTTGTTTGAATCGGGGTCTTTGGGCGCGTCCACGGGGGCCGAGTCGGTGACCACGGAGAAGACCCGCTCCTTGAGCGCCTTCCCCTCCAGGAAGATGTCGATGGCGTTGCCGTAGGACTTGCTCATCTTTTGGCCGTCGATGCCGGGGACCACGCCCGCCTCGGGCAGGATTCGGTCCTCGGGAATCACAAAGACCTCGGACTGATAAAGGTTGTTAAAACGTCCCGCGATGTCCCTCGTGACCTCCACGTGCTGTTTCTGGTCTTTGCCCACGGGCACCACGTTGGAGTCCACGAGGAGGATGTCCGCGGCCATGAGCACGGGGTACGCGAAAAGGCCGTGGTCCGCCGGGATGCCTTTGGCTACTTTGTCCTTGTAAGAGTGGCATCGCTCTAGCAGGCCCATGGGGGTCACGGTGGTGAGGATCCAGGCCAGCTCAGGCACCTGGTGGATATCGGACTGGCGGTAAAAGGTGCACGTTGTCGGGTCCAGCCCGAGGGCCAGGTAATCCAGGGCCACGTCACGGATGTGGTCGCGAAGGGCCTGGGGCTCCTTCACCGTCGTGAGGGCGTGAAAATCGGCGATGAAATAGAACGCCTCGCCCTTGTCCTGGAGATCCAGGTGCTGTTTCATGGCTCCCAGGTAGTTCCCGACATGGAGCTTGCCCGAAGGCTGGATGCCCGACAAGATACGCATGGAGTCATGCCTCCCCGTGAAGGTTTGGGTACCTGCCGGCGGGGCAGGCCCTCCAGCGCCAGCGCTGCGCCCTCACTGGACGGTGATCAGCACGGGAGCCCCCGTGGCCGATCCCCCAAGAGAATCGGCTACCGAGAGGACCACTTGGTAGATCCCCGAGTGCGTGTAAGTATGGGTTGGGGTCTGGAGGGCGGAGACCGGTGTCCCGTCGCCGAAGTCCCACTGGTATTGATAGAGCGGTGTGCCACCGGAGGCCGAACCGATGAAGGTTATGGTGAGGGGCGTGGGCCCCGAGATCCTGTCCGCGGTGGCCGTGGCCACGAGATCCCAGTCCACGAGGGAAACGGCTTTGGATTTCGCGAGGCCCGCCGACACCAGCACAGTCCTTACGCTCACGGCGTTTTTAGCTTTGGCCGCCACGCTGATGGCAACGGGGACAACGACCGTGGTGTTAGTCTGCCCGGCGGCGGCAAGCGTGGGGTACTTCCACGAGGCCACCTTCGCGCCCTTACGGTTTCTGAATTTGAGGACCAGCTTGGCGTGAAGCGGCTTCGACTTGGGGTTGATGATGCGGTAGGCAATTTGGCTGTCCTGGGTCGTGTAGAGCATGGCCGTGGCCGGGGCATTCAAGAGCCAGCCACTCGATTTGGGGGACACCGGCGAAGCGATGAGAGTGGCGTCCACGTCATCAAGCCATGGGCCTACCTGGCCCTGCAGCGTCACGGTCTCTCCGATGGCGAACGGGGCGAGCTTGTTCGCCCCGATGATCACGGTGCAGGCATTGGGTCCAGGAGCAAGATGGAGGAGGGTCCGGTCAAGGGGCACCGAAACGAGGCCATCCTCGGAGACCAGCGTGAAACTGGCGGGCAGGCGTTGGTCTAGGGATGAATACACTTCAAAAGAGATGGTGTTGTCCACCTGGACCGACAGATATTCCGGCTGGGCGATGCTCAGGCCGGACTCTTGCGCACCCGCCGCCATCGTCGCCATGGCAACCAGAAGCAGAAGAATCCCCGCCGCCAAACCCCACGCCCAACGGTTCGTTGCCTCGCTCATGACTAGCCCTCCTTCGCCCACTCAAGAAGTGTAAGCCACAGCGGTTCTGACCACAACCCGGTGACCGCCACGGACTGTCTCCGTGACCAACCCCTGTTGTTTCAGGGCGGGATGGCAAGCCCAGGAGGCAGTGCTGGTACGCCGAAGCCGGTTCCAATTGCCACACCACCCCAAATCCGATATTGTAGTCTCTCTTTCGAAGGAGAAAGCATGTCGCAGAGAGTGGCGCTCGTAACGGGGGGGAGCCGGGGCATCGGTGCCGCCATCGTGCGAGGGCTCGCGGCGAAGGGGTTCACCGTCGCCGTGAACTGCCTCAAGAACACGGCGCTGGCGGAGAAGGTCCTGGGGGAGATCGGGGGCCGGGGAGCCGTCTTCCAGGCGGACGCCCGCGATCACGGCCAGGTGGCCGCCATGGTGAAGGCCGTGGAGGCCAAGCTGGGCCCCGTGGACGCGGCGGTGCACAACGCCAACATTCACTTCCCCATGGGACCGTTCTGGCGCCTGCCATGGGATGAGGTGCGGGCCAAGCTCGAAGGAGAGCTGGGAGCCTTCCACGCCCTCGCGGCTGCCGTGGGGCCCGGCATGGTGGAGCGGAAGCACGGACGTATCGTGGCCGTCTCCAGCAGCCTTTCCCGGTTTGCGAGCGACGGCTTCGGCGCCCACGCCGCGGCCAAGTCTGCCCTCGACGGCGCCGTACGCGTCCTTTCCCGTGAGATGGGCCCCAGCGGCATCACCGTGAACGTGGTGGCGCCGGGCCTAGTGGAAACAGATGCCACGTCCCGCCAGCCGGAAGAGATGAAGCGGGCCGTGGCCCTCTTCACGCCTCTTCGGCGCGTCGGGCAGCCCGAGGACATCGGGGGCGTCGTGGCCTTCCTCTGCTCAGAGGAGGCCCGGTGGGTGACGGGGCAGTACATCCCGCTCAATGGGGGGATCAATACGGTTTGAAAGGGCGAAACGCAAGGCGCGAGACGCACTCAGCCTAGAGTATGTGCGTTCATGAACGCGGGTCATGGCCCGTGTCCCGAGAGGAGTCTTCGATGATGTACCCGACCTTTGAACAGATGCGCGACGATGTGCATAAGACGGTGGAGCACTGCGGCGAGGCGGGCAGCCTCAAGGTGACCGATCCCCGGGCATGGCAGGGGCCCCTATGCGATAACGTAGTTTGGACCGCCGTCTTCGCCCCCGATCAGGAGCTTCGGGGCCGGGCGCGGTTCATCCTCAAGAACGTGGCCCGGGCCTTAGGCATTCACCTTGCCTCCATCCAGGATCTCTACCTCGCCTCGGGACGGGGGGAGGCCGGCCCCTTCACGGTGCCGGCCATGAACATCCGCGGCCTCAGCTACGACACGGCCCGGGCCTTCTACCGCGCCGCCAACGCCACGTCCTGCGGAGCCTATGTCTTCGAGATCGCCAGGAGCGAGATGGGCTACACGGACCAGCGGCCCCATGAATACGTGGCGGTCATGCTGGCGGCGGCCATCCGGGAGGGCTTCACGGGCCCCGTCTTCATCCAGGGGGACCACTTCCAGGCCGCGGCGAAGGGGTATTTCGACAACCCCGGCGCCGAGGTGGACCGGCTCCGTGCCCTCATTCGCGAGTCCATCGGAGCGGGCTTCTACAACATCGATATCGATTCCTCCACCTTGGTGGTCCTGGAGCGCGAAGGCCTGGGTGCCCAGCAGCGGGACAACGGAGCCGTCTGCGCCGGTCTCACCCGGTTCATCCGTGAGCACGAGCCGGAGGGCATCACCGTCTCCGTGGGCGGCGAGATCGGCGAGGTGGGGGGCCACAACAGCACCGTGGAGGAGTTCGAAGCCTTTATGGGCGAGTACCGCAAGGGCTTAGGAGAGGGCGTTCAGGGCATCTCCAAGATCTCGGTCCAGACGGGCACCAGCCACGGCGGCGTGGTCCTCCCAGACGGGACGGTGGCCAAGGTCAAGCTCGATTTCGGCGTCCTCAAGGCCATTTCCGATTCGGCCCGCAGCCGTTATGGGCTAGGCGGGACGGTGCAGCACGGGGCCTCCACCTTGCCCGACGACATGTTCCACCAGTTCCCGCAAAACGGCGCCGTGGAAGTCCACTTGGCCACGGGCTTCCAGAACCTTGTCTACGATCACCCCGCCCTGCCCGCCCAGTTCAAGGCTCACGTATACGACTATCTGAGGGGCGCCTGCGCCAAGGAGCGCAAGGAGGGTGAGACGGAGGAGCAGTTTCTCTACAAAACTCGCAAGAAGGGCTTCGGCGGCACACTGAAGCGGCAGTGGTGGTCCCTCCCCTCGGGGGTGCGCGAGGAGGTAGGAGCGGCCCTGGAGGCCAAGTTTGCTTTCCTCATCGGCCAGCTCGGCGTGAGAGACACGAAGGGGACGGTGGCCCGCTTGGTGAAGACCGAGGCGCCCGCCCCGGACCGGGAAGCGGAGATCGCCGCCTGCAAGACGGTGGTAGTGGAGGCGCCCGAATCCAATCCGAGGGCGGACTGATTCTGGGGACAAGGGACAGGGGACAAGGGGCAGGGGGCAGGACGGGGGGGCGCGTCCGGGGTTCGTGAGCAAACTCTTGACTAATGAGCCACTTGGAGGGATAATCCGGGTTCGGAACGCTGGAAGTCCGGTGTTCCGCTCTCCGGATTTGGCCGCCTGGGACCGGAAGCGGTCCGGCGGAAGCTCCGGGCGCCGGGAGGCGCGGAGGGCCCGGCGGGGCCGTGGACGCGCGGGGCGTCCTTTTTTATGGTTGAGCGAGGGAGGTTCCCATGTCCTGGTTCCTGTTGATGGCCCAGCCGGGCGGTGGCGGCGCGCAGAGCAACCCCATCGCGGCGTTTCTGCCCATCGTTTTCATCATCGTGATCTTTTACTTCCTTTTGATCCGGCCCCAGCAGAAACGGGCCAAGCAGCAGCGGGCCATGCTGGACTCCCTCAAGAGCGGTGACCAGGTGGTGACCGTGGGGGGCCTCCACGGGACCGTGGCCGGGGTGGACCAGGACACGGTCATCCTGCGTGTAGCCGACAACGTGAAGCTGACCTTCAACAAGGCCGCCATCGCGGCCCTCGTGAGCCAGAAGGAATAGGGGGGCATCATGCGCGACAACATCAAATGGCGAGTTCTTCTGGTCATAGGGGTCATCGCCCTTTGCGTCTTTTTCTTTTGGAAGAATGGCCTGAAAGAGGGTCTGGACCTGCGCGGCGGCGTCCACCTGGTCCTTCTCATGGACACCAACGTTTCGGTTTACAACCGCGTGCAGACGGACATCCTTGCGGCGGAAGAACAACTCAAATCCAAGAACATCCCCTACAGCAAGATTTACTCCGAGAACCAGAACATCAACACGATCTTCGTGTCAGGCGACAGCCCCAACCTGGGGGTGGCCATACGGGACCTGGCGGACAAGTCGCTCAGCAACTACGACTTCAAAGCCCTGGGCGGCGGCCAATACACCCTCACGCTCAAAGGGCCCTTCGAACGCGATTTGCGGGACAAGGCCGTCCAGCAGTCCGTGGAGGTCATCCGGAACCGCATCGACAAGTACGGCGTCTCAGAGCCCTCCATTCACCGGCAGGGGCTGGGTTCCAACAAGATCGTGGTGGAGCTGCCGGGGGTTGAGGACTCAACCGAGATCAAGGCCCTCATCGGCAAGGCCGCCCAGCTAGAGTGGCACATCGCCGTGGATCCCAAGCAGGGAGCTCCGAGCCGCGAAGCCATCCTGAAACAGTACGGCGGCACCCTTCCTCCGGACGTGGCCGTCTACCCGGGAAGCCGAGATAAGTTCGGCTCCGAGATCTACTTCGCCCTCAAGACCGTGGCCCCCATCACCGGGGCGGATATCCAGGAAGTGAGGGTGGAGGCCAACCAGTACGGCCAGCCCGCCGTAGGCTTCATCCTGACGGCTACCGCGGGCCAGCGGTTCCGCGAGCTGACCCGCGCGCACCTCCACGAACCCCTCGCCATCGTCCTGGACGGGAATGTCATCTCCGCGCCGGTCATCAACGCCGAGATCGGCGACCGGGGCATCATCGAGGGCAACTTCACGACCCAGGAAGCCCAGGAGCTGGTCTTCCAGCTCAAGTCGGGGGCCCTTCCGGCCATTCCGCGCTTCGCCGAGGAGCGCACCATCGGGCCCAGCATGGGCCTCAGCTCCATCAAGAAGGGGACCGTATCGGGGCTCATCGGCCTCATCGCCATCCTGGCCTTCATGTTCATCTACTACCGGGCCTCGGGCATCAACGCCAACTTCTGCCTGCTGCTCAACCTCGTCATCCTCGTCGGCATCATGTCCACCTTCGGCTTCACCCTTACCGTCCCTGGCATCGCGGGCATCATCCTCACGCTGGGCATGGCCATCGACGCCAACGTTCTGATCTTCGAGCGGATCAAGGATGAGATCATCGAGAACAAGACCGTCCAGACGGCCATAGCCAACGGGTTCTCCAAGGCCTTCATCACCATTTTCGACACCCACGTCACGGACTGGGTCTCGGCGCTCTTCCTCCTGCAGTTCGGTACGGGGCCCGTGCGGGGGTTCGCCGTCACCCTCACGGTGGGCCTCATCGCCAACATGTTCACGGCGGTCTTCGTGTCCCGCATCATCTACGACATCGTGATGGACCTGCGGACCAAGGGCGGAAAGCGGCCCACGGACATCTCCATCGGTCCCATCCATTCCTTCCGAGGCTTCAAGATCCCCTTCATGAAGTACAAGGTCCACTTCATCGTGGGTTCGGCCATCCTCATCGGCATAGGCGTCTGGAGCGTGGCCACCCGGGGTATCAACTGGGGCATCGACTTCCGGGGCGGCCAGGAGATGCAAGTCCGGTTCAGCCACCAGGTGGACCCCCGTGCCGTAGAAGCGACCATCAAGAAAAACACCGCGGGGACCGTGACCGTCGTGAGCTACGGCAAGCCCGAGGATCACGAAGTTTTGGTCCGCATGGACGCCCGCAATAAGGAAGGCCAGCTCCTGGACGAAGTGGCCCTCGCCACGCGAAGCCAGCAAATCATGAGCGGCCTGCGCGGCCCGGCGATCCAGCAGGCCATCGCCGCGGGCAAGCTCGATGTGAACAGCACGAACGCCAAAACCGTCGAGGATCTTATCCTGGGCGGCATGAGGTCCGGTGCCATTTCGGGTACGGACGAGCAGGGCAAAGCCGTGGCTCAAGCCATCCAGGACTATAAGCGGGAGCACGGAGGCATGGTGGCCACCGTGGACGACCTGAAAAAGGTCCCCGGCATGACCGACGCCATGTTCAACTTCCTCAAGGACAAGGTCGTCACGGGTGACTTCGCCATCCAGCGCATCGATACGGTGGGCCCCACCGTCGGCAAGGAGCTTCAGAACAAAGCCCTCCAGGCCGTCATCGGATCCCTCATCGGCATCCTGCTCTACGCTTGGTTCCGCTTCCAGTTCCGGTTCAGCGTGGGAGCCATCCTCTCCCTGGTCCACGACACGCTCATGGCCATCGGCCTCGTGTCCCTCTTCCAGGTCGAAGTGAACCTGCCCACCATCGCCGCCCTCCTGACCCTCCTGGGCTACTCCATCAACGACACCATCGTGGTCTTTGACCGCGTTCGCGAACACATGAAGAAGGAGCGGAAAAAGGAGGACGACGACCTCTTCGACCGGTCCATCAACGAAACCCTGTCCCGTACCATGATCACCTCCATGCTCACCTTCTTCGTGGTGGTGGCCATGCTCATCTTCGGCGGCGAAGTCCTCTTCTCCTTCAGCTTCGTCATGACCGTGGGTATCATCGTGGGAACCTACTCCTCCATCTTCGTGGCCAGCCCGTACGTGCTGTGGTGGGACAAGCTCGGAGTCGAGAAGTACTTCAAGAAGTCCGGCGGGCGCCGGCGGTAAAGCTCGGCCTCTGTTTTGACGTTCGCAGGCCCGGGGGTTAGCCCCCGGGCCTTTTTGCGTATACCCTGGCACTATGGGTAGAATCAAGTGAGAAGGCACCCTCCTTGACCACGGCATGGCTGACCGCCCTGAGCGCCGTCTTCCTCCTTCTGGCTGCCCTGGCCTGGGCGTCCAGCGTCTTTAGCCTTCCGGGTAACTGGATCATGCTTCTGCTCGCTCTCGTCTACGGCTGGGGAGAGGGGTTCCGCGCCATGCGCCCATGGGTGCTCGCCACGGGGTTCGTCCTGTTCGCCGCGGCGGAGGTGGCGGAACACCTCTCCGGCTACTTGGGCGCCCGAACCTTTGGCGGGAGCCGGCGGAGCGGTCTCTTCGCCCTGGCGGGCGCCATCGCCGGGGCCCTGCTCGGCGCCGGGTTTGGGTACGGCCTGGGGGCCATACCTGGAACGGTCCTCGGGGCGTTTCTTGGAGCCCTGGCCTCGGAGTTCTACCGCCAGAGGCACGCGGGGCGCGCGGCCCTAGCCGGTCTTGGAGCCGCCTTGGGCCGGGCCGTGGGATTGGGCGCCAAACTGGGAAGCGGCGGGGCCTTTCTGGCTCTGGCAGCGGTGCGGGTTCTGTGGGGTCTGGCGAAAGCTTGGGGGCAACGGGGCGGGTGATCTCCGTCCAGCTACCTGGGACAAAAACCCAGCCTCAGCTCTTCTGGTCCGGAGGCTTGCCCTTCTTCCCGCCGTCCTGCACTTGGATAATCACTTCGATATCCTTGGGCGAAGCCTCGCCTTGAGCAGGGACGTCGTGTATCGTTGGCCGGGCTCCCTCGAAGAGCTCTGGGAACTTGGCTTCCAGCGCCTGCACCAGCTCCCGGGTTGTTCCTTCGAATTCAAGTCCCGCCCGGTACATGAGCACTTTCTTCCCCTCGTGCTCCGTCCAGCCTAGGACCGTGCAGCGTCGCACCGTCCCCGTCAGAGAGAGGTCCGCCCCTCCGTTCTGCAGGCGGACGTCGCATCGTGTTCGCAGGGGGAGCGAGTAGGACAGCTCCACCTGCACACCAAGGGAGGAGATGTCCACCACCCTGGCCGTAAGGGACGTCTTCACCTTGGCCTTAATGGGCCTCTTGGGCGAAACTCTTAGCGCGCGGCGGCGGTCCAACATAGGGAACCCCCCTGAAACCTGGCTCGATTCTGCTCCAAGTATGATCCCCCGGGAAGAGGATGTCCAGAAAGGGTCCGCCCCAAAATAGAATAAGGGGCCCGAAGGCCCCTTTTGGGTTGTCCGTCGTCACCGCGGGCGGTTAGTCGCGGAGCGCCTGAACTTGGTCCGCCTGCGGACCTTTGGCCCCCTCCTTGACCTCAAAGGAGACCTTTTCTCCCTCAGCGAGCTTGCGGAACCCGCTGCCGACGATGGCGCTGTAGTGGACGAACACGTCCTTACCGCCATCTTCCGTGATGAACCCGTAGCCCTTTTTCTCGTCGAACCACTTCACTGTTCCTGTAGACATTGCAGCTCCTTCATTTGAAAATCGTCCCTCCGGTAAACGGGCTCACCGGAGACCCGAACGTACCATCCCATCCCGCCCTCTGTCAAGCTGGCACAGTCTTTCAGGGCCTTTCCGCCGGGCCGCGCCGCGTTGACGCTGGGGTCGGGCCACGGTAAACTGAACCATGACCGGAGAGACCGCGCCACCCCTTCCGTCGTCCGTGAGGGGTAGTCCCGGGGAGGGGCGCCCAGCGCCAGCCCCCGGCCAAGGAGACCGATCCCATGAAGCGGAAGACCATCCTCGACGCGGCGGGCATCCAGCGCACCCTGGGCCGCCTGGCCCTGGAACTCGCCGAGCGCCTCCAGGGGTGCGAGGGCGTGGTGCTCATCGGCATCCACCGGCGGGGCGTACCTCTGGCCCGGCGCATCGCTGACAAGCTCAGCGAGGTGGAGAAGGTGCAGGTGCCCGTGGGGAGCCTGGACATCAACCTCTACCGGGACGATTTCTCCAGCGCGGGGACGGCTCCCGTCCTCCGTGGAACCCAGGTGGACTTCGACATCGAGGGGCGGACCGTGGTTCTGGTGGATGACGTCCTTTTCACCGGGAGGACCATCCGCGCGGCCCTCGACGCCCTCGTAGACTTGGGGCGCCCGGCCCGGGTCCAGCTCGCGGTCCTCGTGGACCGCGGCCACCGGGAACTGCCCGTTCAGGCCGACTATGTGGGCCTCTCCCTCAACACGCGGCGAGAGGACCACGTGGAGCTGCACCTAACCGAGTTCGACGGCGAGGACGCGCTCCTGTTGGAGACGCAGATCACCGCCAAGGAGGGGAGACCATGAACTGGCGCCACAAACACCTCCTGGGCATCGAAGGGCTCGCGCCGGAAGAGATCAACCTCGTCCTGGACACGGCGGACAAGATGGCCGAGGTGGCCACGCGTCCCGTTAAAAAAGTGCCCGCCCTCCGCGCCAAACTCGTGGTGAACCTGTTCTTCGAAAATTCCACCCGCACCCGTTCCTCCTTCGAGATCGCCGAGAAGCGCCTGAGCGCCGACACCCTCAACTTCTCCGCCAGCACCTCCTCGGTGAACAAGGGCGAATCCCTCGTGGACACCATCCTCAACATCGAGCGCATGATGCCCGACTGCTACGTCATGCGGCACCCCAGCCCCGGCGCGGGCCAGCTCATCAGCGGGTTCACCAAGGCCTCCATCGTCAACGCGGGGGACGGTGCCCATGAACACCCCACGCAGGCCCTCCTCGATGCCATGACCATCCGCCAGCGGAAGGGCGGCTTCAAGGGGCTCCAAGTCCTCATCGCCGGGGACATCGCCCACTCCCGCGTGGTGCGGTCCAACATCCACCTCCTCAACACGATGGGTGCCGAGGTCACGGTGTGCGGCCCAGCCACCCTGCTCCCGCCGCACATCGAGAGCCTCGGTGTGAGAGCGAGCACGGACTTCGAGGAGGCGATCAAGGGCAAGGACGTGGTCATGATGCTGCGCATCCAACTCGAGCGGCAGAAGCGCGGCCTTTTCCCCTCCCTCACGGAGTACTACCAGCGTTACGGCCTCACCGAAGAGCGGCTGAAGCTGGCGGCTAAGGACGTCATCGTCATGCACCCCGGGCCCATGAACCGGGGGGTGGAAATCGCCTCCGAGGTGGCCGACGGGCCCACTTCGGTGATCCTGGACCAGGTGGAGAACGGCGTGTCGGTGCGCATGGCCGTGCTGTACCTCCTGCTGGGCGGAGGGGAAGATGTATCTGCTCATTAAGAACGGCCGCGTGGTGGACCCCTCCTCGGGCACCGACGAGACCCTCGACGTGCTCATTAAGGACGGCCGCGTGGAGGCCGTGGACAAAAAGCTGGAGGCAAAGGGGGCCGAGGTCCTGGACGCCACGGGCCTCATCGTGGCCCCGGGATTCTTGGACATGCACGTGCACCTGCGGGAGCCAGGCTACGAACGCAAGGAGACGATCGCCACGGGTTTGGCGGCCGCTCTCGCGGGAGGCTTCACGGGGGTCTGCTGCATGCCCAATACGGACCCCGTCAACGACAGCGCCTCCGTGACCCGATTCATCCTGGACCGGGCTAGGGCGGTGAGCCCCGTCCGTGTCTATCCCATCGGTGCCATCACGAAAGAGTCCAAGGGCGAGGAGCTGGCCCCCTACGCGGAGCTGAGAGAGGCCGGCGTGCGGGCCCTATCGGACGACGGCAAGCCCGTGGTGAAGGCCTCGGTCATGCGCCGGGCCATGGAATACGCGGGCTCCCTGGGGCTGCTGGTCATTGACCACTGCGAAGACCCGGATCTGGCCGGAGAGGGTTCCATGCACGAAGGCACGGTTTCGGTGCGCCTGGGACTCAAGGGCATCCCCGCGGAGGCTGAGGTCATTCCCATCCGCCGTGACATCTCCCTGGCGCGCCTCACGGGACAGCGAGTCCACATCGCCCACGTCTCCACCCGGCTGGGCGTGGAAGCCATACGCGCCGCCAAGAAAAAGCGCCTTCCCGTCACCGCCGAGGCTACGCCCCACCACTTCACCCTCACGGATGAAGCGGTGGCGGGCTTTGACACGAACGCCAAGATGAACCCCCCCTTGAGGGGCAAGGACGACGTGGACGCGGTCATCGAGGGTTTGGCCGACGGCACCCTCGACGCCATCGTCACGGATCACGCCCCTCATGCCTACGAGGAGAAGATGGTGGAGTTCGACCGGGCCCCCAACGGGATCATCGGCCTCCAAACGGCCGTCCCCCTGGCGCTGGACCGCCTCGTGAAGACCGACCGCATTTCCCTCAAGCGCATGGTGGACGCCTTCTCCTGCGCCCCCGCGCGCCTGCTGGGTCTCACGGACAAGGGAAAGATCGCTCCGGGGGTGGAGGCGGATCTCACCCTCTTTTCCCTGCGCAAAGAGACGCGTCTCACGGCCGGGGACATCAAATCCCTGAGCAAGAACACTCCCTTCCTGGGGATGAAACTCAAGGGCGCCGTAGTGGCCGTGGTCATCGGCGGCCGGGTGTACCCGGCGAGATGACAGGGAGACTTACCCCCAAGGCGCCCAGACACCGCGAGAGCGGAAAACTGTTCCGCACGAACGTGGACCGGTGGCACTGTGTTATAACACGCTACGAGTTTCTCAATAACCCCAAGCTAGTTCCAGGTGCCTTGGTGCCAGGGTGGTTCGTTCCTTGAAATCCTCGACGGTGTTTGTGTGCCAGTCGTGCGGGACCCAGAGCCCCAAGTGGTTGGGACGCTGCCCAGGGTGCGGCGAGTGGAACACCCTGGTGGAAGAGATCTCGGGCGGCGAGGAGCCGCGCCCAGGCCTCCCGCGCAAGGCGGGCCGGGCTACGCCCCTTCCGGAGGTGTCCTTCGACGAGGGGGCGCGCCTGTCCACGGGCATGGCCGAAGTGGACCGGGTGCTTGGGGGCGGCCTCTTTCCCGGCGGCGTCACCCTCCTGGGAGGAGATCCTGGGGTCGGCAAATCAACCCTCCTCCTCCAGCTCTTCGGGCACCTCGCCCGGGGCCGCACCCTCCTCTACGCCAGCGGCGAGGAATCCCTGGCGCAGGTAGCCGCCCGTGCGGGCCGGCTCGGCATTGACTCATCCACGCTGCACCTCTACGCCGAGACCTCCCTCGAAGCCATCCTCGGGGAGGTGGAGCGCCTGGCGCCAGCCGCGCTGGCCGTAGACTCCATCCAGACCGCGGGCACCTCGGCCCTGAACGCTACGCCCGGATCCCTCTCTCAGGTTCGGGAGTGCTCAGCTCGCCTCATCGAGGTGGCCAAGGGGAGGGGCATGCCGGTGGTGATGGTGGGCCACATTACGAAGGACGGCATGATCGCCGGCCCTAAGGCCCTGGAGCACATGGTGGATACGGTCCTGTACCTGGAGGGGGAGAAGTACCGCCACCTGAAGGTCCTGCGGGCGCAGAAGAACCGCTTCGGAGCCACCTCCGAACTGGCCCTCTTGGACATGACCGGAGAAGGCCTCAAAGAAGTGGAGAACCCTTCGGCGGCCCTCCTGGCGGACCGTCCCCTTCACGTCCCCGGCTCCCTCATCGGCGTGGCCGTCCAGGGGACGAGGCCTCTCCTCTTCGAAATCCAGGCCCTTACCAGTCCCTCTGCTTTCGGCTTGGCCAAGCGCATGAGCCTGGGGCTGGACCGCAACCGCGTGCAGCTCCTCACCGCCGTGCTGGAGCGCGCGGCGCGCATGACCATGGGGGACCGGGATCTCTTCGTGAACGTGGTGGGCGGGGTGGAGCTGGACGAGCCGGCCCTTGACCTGCCCCTGTGCATGGCGGTGGCATCGGCCTACCGGGGCGAGGCTCTCCCGTCCGACCTGGCTGCCTTCGGCGAAGTGGGCCTCGCGGGCGAAATTCGAGGGGTGGGTTCGGCCCGTGCCCGTGCCGCTGAAGCGGCCGCGCTTGGCTTCACGCGCTGTCTCCTCCCCGCCTCAGACCACAAGCGCCTGGAGACCCCTCCCAAGGGGATCACCCTGCACCCCGTCACCCGCCTGGACGAAGCCCTCGCCCTGCTCCTGCCCTAGCAGCCTGCCGAGCCTCGCCCCAAAAGGAAAGGGCCCGGCATGGCGCCGGGCACCCTCGTCTCATCAAAGAGACAGGCCTAGTTTCCCTTGGAATGGGTCGCCGGTGTCTGTGCCGGGGCGGGGCGGGTATCCACCGGAGGATGGCCCGCGGGGAGGCCCGTGGCGTCTCCGTGGGCCGGCATGCCCGAAGGCGCGCCCTCGCCTCCCATGGCGGGGTGGCCGGGAGGCATCTCGCCCGCGCCCGGGGACATACCGCCGCTGTGGGCGCCGCTCTTGGATTTGGAGGAGGTGACCTTCCAGGCGCCGTTCTCCTGGGCCAGCTCGTAGGTGTATTCCATGGGCGCCATCCCGCCGCCCTTCACGGTGAAGGTAACATCACAGGTTGCCTTGTTACCTTCAATTTTCTGGCCCGTCACCGCCACCTCCATCTTGGACAGGTTCAGCTGGCGCACATCCTGGAGGTACGCGTAGACGGCTTTCTGGATGGGGTCAGAGGGGGCAGGCGCGCCAGCGGACTCGGGCGCGGCCACCGGGGCGGCGATCTGTCCCGTCTGGGCCTGGTCGTTGGGGGTGGCGGGCTTGGAACAGGCCAGGCCAAGGCAGGCCAGAAGCAGGGCAGCCGGGATCGCGATGGGCTTCAGGTGCATGGGTTGTTTCTCCTCAAAACAGGGACGGAACACCAAATCGCGAGCCCCCGCTTTTCGGGGGCCGCGAGCACGGCTAGTGTACCCCAGCCTTCCTCCCCATGGAAAACTGCACTGGACAACTTCCCGAAGGTCTCGCGGCGTGAAACCTTCCTCAACGGTCCCGCGTTTAAATCAACACGGGGTGAGGAGGTGGATCATGAAACGCCAGCTAGCGGTTGCGGTGATGGCGCTGTTCCTGTGGATGACCGTGGGGTGCGCCCAAGCATGGCTGAGCGCCTCGGCGACGGACCGGCAGGAGCAAACGATCCCCCTGGACCAGGGAGGGACCTTATCCCTCGACAACGTGAATGGCAACGTGACGGTGAAGGCCGTGGAGGGACACTCGGTCCACTTCGTGGCCGTGAAGCGGGCCAGGGCCCTGGATGAGAGCAAGGCCCGTGAGGGCTTGTCCAAACTCACGGTGGCCGTGGAGAGCTCCCCCGCGGCCATTTCCATCACCACCCGGTACCCCTCCAACCCGAGCGGGATGCTCTTCGGGGCCGGTGTGTATCTGGCCGTGGACTACACCATCGAGGTGCCCCGGGGCACGAAGGTGAAGCTCTCGGGAGTGAACGGGTCCATGGACGTGGACGCTCCCGGCTCGGAGGTGGCCTGCGAGGCTACCAACGGCACCATCCGCGTGGAGGGAGCCGCGGTGCTCAGCGCCACCACCGTCAACGGGCGCATCCGCTTCGCCGCTGACCAAGTGGGCGAGGTGAATTCCACCAACGGCTCCGTGGAAGGATCCCTGTTGGGACTGGCCCCCGGGGCGGGGCACGTGGAGACCGTGAACGGGCATGTGGCGCTCGCGATTCCATTGAAGGCGGCCTTGAGGATCGAGGCGGAGAACGTGAACGGATCTATCCGCAGCGTCCTGCCGGGCCTGACGGCGGAGAAGCACAGCCTCACAGGGAACTTGAACGGCGGCGGGGCGACCCTCACCGTGGAGACGGTCAACGGGGGCATCGAGATCAAGTCGGCTTCGTAAGGCTCTGCACGCACCTCCAACCTGAAACCTCCTGGCGGAGGGGTCGAATCAAGGCCCCTCCGCTTTGTTAGTGATAGCCGGCGCATGGTACTGGAAGCGGCCCCACCCATCCTGAATGGCCCCTCGCCATGCCCGCTGGCCAAGGTGCCAAGTCTGTGATAACATGGAAGTTTCGGAGGATTGATGGAACACATTCGCATCAGAGGCGCCCGGGAGCACAACCTCAAAAACCTGGACGTGGTCCTTCCCAAGAACAAGCTGGTGGTCATCACGGGACTTTCGGGCTCGGGGAAGTCCTCCTTGGCCTTTGACACCCTCTACGCCGAGGGCCAGCGGCGTTACGTGGAGAGCCTTTCGGCCTATGCCCGCCAATTTCTCGATTTGATGGAAAAGCCCGACGTGGATGCCATCGAAGGCCTCTCGCCGGCCATCTCCATCGAGCAGAAGAGCACCTCCCACAACCCGCGGTCCACGGTGGGCACGGTGACGGAGATCTACGACTACCTCCGCGTGCTCTTCGCGCGCATTGGCAAGCCCTTCTGCCCCAAGTGCGGGCGGCCCATCGAGAGCCAGACGGTCCAGCAGATGGTGGACGCGGTCCTGGCCTTCCCCGAGGGGGAGAGGATCTTCGTCCTAGCCCCCGTGGTCCGGGGCCGGAAGGGCGAGTACCGCAAACTCTTCCTGGACCTCCTACGAGAAGGCTTCGTCAGGGCCCGGGTGGACGGCAAGGTGGTGGAGCTGGAGGGGATCGCCGACCTGGCCCGGTATAAGGCGCATACCATCGAGGTGGTGGTGGACCGGCTCGTCATCAAAGCAGGGATCCAGGGCCGCCTCACGGAATCGGTGGAGCTGGCCCTGCAGAAGGGGGAAGGCCTCATGGTGGTTCACCGCTTGGAGTCGGGGGAGGACCAGCTTTTCTCCGAGCGGCTCTCCTGCCCCGCATGCCAGACGGCCCTGCCCGAGATGGAGCCGCGCCTCTTCTCGTTCAACAGCCCCCACGGCGCCTGTCCCGAGTGTTCGGGATTGGGGGTGAAGATGGAGCTGGACCCCTCCAAGATCGTGCCCAATCCGTCCCTGTCCATCGCCCAGGGCGTTCTGGCGCCGTGGCCAGTGGAGGGAGGCTTCTGGTACCGGGAGATGCTGGAGGGGCTGGGACGGGAGTTGAACTTCTCCCTCAAGACGCCCTGGAACAAGCTTCCCGAGGAGGCGCGGCGCGCCGTCCTTTACGGCACCAACGGCAAGAAGATCGCCTACGACGTGAAGCGGGACACGAGCCGCTACCAGTTCCAGCACGCCTTCGAAGGGATCATTCCCAACCTCCTGCGCCGCTATAAGGAGACCAAGTCGGACCTGTCCCGCGGAGAAATCGAGGCCTACATGTCCTCCAACCCCTGCCCCGCCTGCTCCGGACTGCGGCTGAAGCCCGAGGCCCTTTCCGTGCGGGTGGGAGCCTACAACATCGCCTCCTTCAGTGCCCTGCCCGTGAGCCAGGCCCGGCGGGCGATTGAGAGCCTGAACCTGGGCGCCCGGGACCGGGAGATCGCCCGCCTGATCATGAAGGAGATTCGCAGCCGGCTGGCCTTTTTGGAGAACGTGGGGCTCGGGTACCTGGCCCTTTCTCGGTCCGCTACGACCCTCTCGGGGGGAGAGAGCCAGCGCATCCGGCTCGCGACCCAGGTGGGCAGCCAGCTCACGGGGGTTCTCTACGTGCTGGACGAGCCCTCCATCGGCCTCCATCCGAGGGACAACCGCAAGCTCCTGGACACCCTGGAGGCCATGAGAGACCTGGGCAACACGGTGGTGGTGGTGGAGCACGACGAGGAGACCATCCGCACCGCGGACCACGTGCTGGACTTGGGGCCGGGCGCGGGCGTGCTGGGGGGCGAAGTGGTGGCCCAAGGCACCGTGCCGGACCTCTGCGCCCAGGAGCGCTCTCTCACGGGTGCCTATCTCTCGGGGCGCCGCAGTGTTCCCGTTCCCGCCAAGCGCCGGCTCTCCCGCGGCGTTCTTTGGGTGCGAGGGGCGCAAGAGAACAACCTGAAAGATATCGACGTGTCCATCCCCTTGGGCACCTTCACGGTGGTGGCGGGGGTGTCCGGTTCGGGCAAGTCCACCCTAGTGCACGAGATCCTGTACAAGGGGCTCGTGCAGAAGGTCTACCATGGCGTGGACCGGCCCGGCGCGCACCGGAGCATCGAAGGCTGGCCGCTCCTGGACAAGGTCATCGAGATCGATCAGGCACCCATCGGGCGCACGCCCCGCAGCAATCCGGCCACCTATACGGGCCTCTTCACCCCCATCAGGGACCTCTTCGCTCAGGTCCCCGAGGCACGGGCCCGAGGGTACAAACCCGGCCGCTTCTCCTTCAACGTGAAGGGGGGCCGCTGCGAGGCCTGCCAGGGCGACGGTGTGTTGAAGATCGAGATGCACTTCCTGCCGGACGTGTATGTCACGTGCGAGACGTGCAAAGGCCGGCGGTACAACCGGGAGACGCTGGAAGTGCGATTCAAGGGCAAGACCATCGCCGAAGTCCTGGACATGACCGTGAGCGAGGCTCTCCTGCTGTTCGACAAGGTTCCCCTCGTGGCCAAGAAGCTGAAGACTCTCGAAGACGTGGGTTTGGGGTACGTCCACCTGGGCCAGCAGGCCACCACCCTCTCGGGAGGAGAGGCTCAGCGCATCAAGCTCGCCCGGGAGTTGTCCCGGCGGGCCACAGGCAGTACCCTGTATGTCTTGGACGAGCCCACGACGGGCCTTCACTTCGAGGACGTGCGGTGCCTTCTGGAGGTCCTCCAGCGCTTGGTGGATACGGGCAATACGGTGGTGGTCATTGAGCACAACCTGGATGTCATCAAGTGCGCGGACCACATCATCGAGCTCGGGCCAGAGGGCGGCGACGGGGGGGGCTACGTGGTAGCCCGCGGCGCGCCCGAAGATGTCGCCTTGGTAGCGGCCTCGCCGACGGGGGCCTATCTCAAGAGGCTCCTTGGCGGAAGGACATAGAACGGGGGCTGGACGGGGAGGACCGGGCTCGCCATGGGCGGTAGGTTGTGCCCGGGGCGCTCCATCCGCAGGTTTAGGGGGGTGATGAATGTTGCACGATCCGGAGCCGTACCGCATCAAGATGGTGGAGGCGATCCGCCAGACGTCCAAAGAAGAGCGTTTGCGCCTCCTCAAACAGGCAGGGTACAACCTCTTTCTGGTTCCCGCGGAGGCCGTTTTCATCGACCTCCTCACCGATTCTGGGACGGGAGCCATGAGCGACCGCCAGTGGTCCGCTCTCATGCGGGGGGACGAGTCCTACGCCCAGGCCCGCTCGTGGTTTCGCTTCTACGACGTGGTGAAGGGCATCACGGGCATGAGTCACGTGCTGCCCACGCACCAAGGGAGGGCGGCCGAGAACATCCTCTTCTCCGAGATCTCCAAGCCGGGCCTCGTGATTCCGAGCAACAGCCACTTCGATACGACCCGGGCCAACATCGAATTCTTCGGCGCCGAGGCCGTGGACCTGGTGGTTCCCGAAGGCCATGACCTCCACGCTCGACTTCCCTTCAAGGGAAACATGGACCTGGACCGCCTGGAGGCTTTGCTCAAGGCCAAGGGGCGGGAGAAGATCCCCCTCTGCATGCTCACGGTTACCAACAACACGGGAGGCGGGCAGCCCGTGTCCCTGGAGAACATCCGGGGAGCGTCGGCCCTCTGCCGTGCCCACGGTGTGCCCTTCTTCCTGGACGCCTGCCGGTTTGCGGAGAACGCGTGGTTCATCCAGCGGCGCGAAGAAGCCTGCAGAGCCATGACCGTGGGAGAGATCGCGCGGGCCATGTTCGCCTGCGCGGACGGGGCCACCATGAGCGCCAAGAAGGACGGCTTGGGCAACATCGGAGGCTTCCTGGCGCTGAGGGATGACGACTTGGCCGCGCGGCTGAAGAGCGCCCTCATTCTGCGTGAGGGATTTCCCACGTACGGCGGTCTGGCCGGGCGCGATCTGGAGGCGCTGGCCACGGGCCTGGAAGAGGTCCAGGACGAGGCCTACCTTGCGGCACGCATCGGACAGGTAGAGCGCTTCGGGGAGGCGCTCAAAGCGGCCGGGATGCCCATCCTCGAACCCACGGGGGGGCACGCGGTGTACCTCGACGCCCGCGGCGCCTTTCCGCACATCGCCCCCGAGGGTCTCCCGGCCCAGAGCCTCACGGTGGCCCTCTACGCCGAGGGGGGAGTGCGCGGCGTGGAGATCGGGTCCCTCATGTTTGGCCGGACGTTGCCCGACGGGACCTTCCAAGGAGCGGACCTGGAGCTGGTCCGGCTCGCCGTGCCCCGCCGGGTCTATACCGACAACCATCTGGGCTACGTGGCCGAAGTGGCGGGGGAGATCATGCGGCGGAAAGGGAGTTACGGCGGCTACCGCATCGTGGAGGAGCCACCCTTCCTCCGTCACTTTTCCGCGCGGCTGGTTCCCCTGACCTGAAGCGCCGCCGCTGGCTCGCAGAGGGACAGCGGGCTTGTGCGCGCCCTCCCCCTTGAGCCGGAGCCGATTGTTGCTTATGCTGTACGACTGGGGGAAGCGAAGGGCGCATGATCACGGGATTCAACCAGGACGTCACCTACAAGGGTAAGGTCTACCACGTCCAGACGGAGGACCGGGGCACGAATAACCCGGTCATCGAAACCCTCATCTACGCGGGGGGGGAAATCCTGTCCTCCAAGAAGAGCTCGTACGAAGACCTCCTTCAGGAGGGATACGAGGAGCCCAAGCTCATGGCCCGGCTGGAGCAGCAGCACCGGCGCGTGGTGGTGGACATCAAGTTGGGCAAATACGCCAAGGAGCCGGAGGAGGCTTTCGGCGCAGGCCTCGTATCTTCGAGAAGCCTGGACGAGGTGATCCTAGACTACCTTACCAGCGAGGCGGAAGGAGAGAAGCTGTCCGTGGCCATCCTTGACCAGCAGCAGCCCGTGGCGGGAGAGCGAGCCTGGATCAAGCTCAAGGCCGCCACCGACATCAGCAAAACGGCTCTTGCGGGAGCCCACGTTACGGTGAGGCTCACCTCCACCAGCGGACAGACCCAGGATCTCTTCGCCGGCCGCACCGACGACCAAGGGCTCTGCTCCGCCGAGTTTCTGGTGCCGGCCGTGGCCGAGAACGCCGTGGTCCTCACGGAGGTGACCCACGCCAAGGGTGCGTACCAGCACAAGGCGCTGGTGGCTAAGAAGGCGCCATGATGACGGTGCGCCTCAACGGCCAGGACAGGGAATGCCCCGAGGGGATGACCATGGGCGAGCTGCTCCAATCCCTCGGTCTTTCCGCGGTGCGCGTGGCTGTGGAACGCAACGGGGCCATCGTTTCTCGGGAGCGGTTCTCGGACACCGTTCTTGCCGGGGGCGACCGGCTGGAGGTCGTCCAGTTCGTGGGCGGAGGATGAAAGGGTAGATCGGACAAGCAAGTGAACGGGGGCGGGGGGGATAAGAGCGCAAGGCTTTGGTGATGGGCGCGTGTTTCGGCCTGCGGGCCGCCGTGTGTGCAGATGGTGGGCGGTGAGGGATTCGAACCCCCGACATCCTGCGTGTAAGGCAGGCGCTCTTCCGCTGAGCTAACCGCCCGGAAGCCCGCGCAGTGTAACGGATGGATGGAGCGAAGGTCAAACGGAGGGGGTTTTCTCGCCAAAAGGCCAAGACTTTTTCTACAAAGCCTTGACCGGATAGGAGAAATCTGATAATGTCTATCATCTTCCTTAGGAACGGGGTTCCGTTCGGGAGATCTGACCGTGCTTGAAGAGATCGTCAAAAACCTGTGGCATATCCCTATCCTGATGGCCATGATCCTGGTCTACGGATTCCTGCTCAACCGCGTCCTTTTCCGGCCCGTCCTGCGGGTTCTTGACGACCGGAAAGGCAGGATCCGCGAGGCCGGCGCCCTCTCGGAGCAGTCCCGCGAGTCTCTCAAGCAGCGGTTCGCCGATTACGAGCAGGCCGTGCTGGAGGCCCACCGCAAGGGCACGCACATCAAGGAAGAGGCGCGCGGCAAAGCGTACGCGTACCGCTCCCAGGTGCTGGGTGCCATGAAAGCCGAGATGGACGCGGAGATTCGCAAAACTGAGTCGGAGCTCAAGGCGAGCACGGAAACCATCAAGAAAGAATTGGACGCCACGACGCCCGACCTCGTAAAGATCATGACCTCCAAGATCCTCGGCCGCGAGGTGGCCCCGTGAGGCGCCGGGCCGCCGCCTTCGCCCTGCTCCTGCCGGGCGCGGCGATGCTGGCTCAGGAGGCCGGAAAGGCCGCTGAGGGTGCCGTGGAACATGCCCCTGGCTGGGTGGACCCCATCTGGGGCGTCCCCATGATCGTTTGGCAGATCATCAACCTTCTCCTCGTGGTTGGGCTCTTCGTGTACCTCCTTCGGAGGCCCGCACCGCAGTTCTTCCAGGGGCGCGCCAAGGAAATTCAAGACCTCCTGGAGAAAGCGGTGCGTGAGAAGGAGGAGGCCACACAGCGCCTGAAGGAGGTCGAAGCCAAGATGGAGCGCCTCCAGGACGAAGTCTCCGCCATTGAGACCGCGGCCAAGCAGCAGGCCGAGGTGGACAGGCAGCGCGTGCAGGCTGAGGCCGAACAGGCCCGAGAACGCATCCAGCAGGAAACCAAAGACGAGATCGAACGCCGTCTCACGGAGGCCCGCCGTGACTTGCGGACCTACGCGGCGGACAGCGCCGTGGCGGCGGCCAGGGACATCTTGGCCAAAGCGGTGACGGACGCGGATGAGGACAGGCTCCGCGGCCGGTTCCTTTCGGAAATGGAGGAGGAAGCCCATGAGCGCCAGGGCTAAGCGTTACGCCCAGGTCCTCATGCAGGGCCTAGGGGACGCGAGTGCGGACAAGGTTTTGTCGGACCTGGAATCGTTCGGCCAGTGGGTGGCAGGCGTGCCCGCCCTTCGGGGGGCCGTGGAGAACCCCGGAATCCCAAGCTCCCTCAAGGAGAGCTTCCTCAAGGACCTGTGCAAGAAGGCGGGGTTCGAGCCCGTTTCGGAGCGGTTTGTGCAGATGGTGGTGGCCAACCGCCGCCTCCGCGAGTGGGGCGACCTGGCGGACGCCTTCCGCGGTTTAGTGGATGAGAAACACGGAGTGGTCCGGGCACGAGTCCGCACCGCCCGTCCCATGAAGGATGTGACCAGGACCGACTTGGCGGCTCGCCTGGGCAGAGTGTTGGGCCGCCGCGTCGAGCTTGAACCGGGCGTGTCGCCGGCCCTCCTCGGGGGTGTGGAGCTCCGGCTGGGATCCACCGTCTACGACGGAACCGTGGCAGGAGCGCTGAAGGCCCTGCGCCAGGACCTCGTGAAGGGGTAGGAAGAGATGATCAAGACGGACGAGATCAGCAAGATTCTCAAGAGCCAGCTGGAGGGCTTCGAGAACCGGCTGGACGTGGCGGAGGTGGGCTACGTCACCTCCGTGGGCGACGGCATCGCTCGCATTTACGGCCTGGAGAAGGTCATGGCGGGCGAACTGCTCTCCTTCGGGGGGGACATGTACGGCATGGCCCTGAACCTCGAGGAAGACAGCGTCGGCGCCGTGCTCATGGGCGAGACCTCCG
Source organism: Acidobacteriota bacterium (assembly GCA_037445535.1). Lineage (GTDB taxonomy): Bacteria > Acidobacteriota > UBA4820 > UBA4820 > DSQY01 > JAKAJA01. Next base: position 93,434 of record JBBIKI010000001.1, read on the forward strand.
AAGTGAAGGAGGGCGACGAGGTCCGGCGCACGGGGCAGATCATGTCGGTGCCCGTGGGCGAGGGCATGATCGGACGGGTCATCAACCCCCTGGGTGCTCCAGAGGACGGCCGCGGGCCCATCGCCTCCACGCAGCGGTATCCCATCGAGCGCATCGCGCCCGGCATCGTCCAGCGGGAGCCCGTGAGGTTCCCCATGCAGACGGGCCTCAAGGCCATTGACGCCATGATTCCCATCGGGCGCGGCCAGCGCGAGCTCATCATCGGCGACCGCCAGACGGGTAAGACGGCCGTGGCCATTGACTCCATCATCAACCAGAAGGGCAAGGACGTCATCTGCATCTACGTGGCCATCGGGCAGAAGCGCTCGACCATCGCGCAGGTCGTGAAGACGCTCACCGACAACGGGGCCATGGAGCACACGATCGTGCTGTCCGCCTCGGCCTCCGAGCCCGCCTCCCTCCAGTACATCGCTCCCTACTCGGGGTGTGCCATCGGCGAATACTTCATGGACAAGGGGCAGCACGTCCTGGTGATCTATGACGATCTCTCCAAGCACGCCGCGGCCTACCGTGAGGTCTCCCTCCTGCTTCGCCGCCCGCCGGGCCGCGAAGCCTACCCGGGAGACGTGTTTTACCTCCACTCCCGGCTCTTGGAGCGTTCGGCCAAGCTCAGCGCCAAGCAAGGCGGCGGGTCCCTCACGGCCCTTCCCATCATCGAAACCCAGGCCGGCGACGTTTCGGCCTACATTCCCACCAACGTCATTTCCATCACCGACGGGCAGATCTACCTGGAGACGGACCTCTTCTACCAGGGCGTTCGTCCGGCCGTGAACCCGGGCATCTCCGTAAGCCGCGTGGGCGGCAACGCCCAGATCAAAGCCATGAAGTCCGTGGCGGGCACCCTGCGCCTGGAGCTGGCCCAGTACCGCGAGCTGGCGGCCTTCGCCCAGTTCGGCTCGGACCTGGATAAGGCGACGCAGGCCCAGCTCAACCGCGGCGTGCGGCTGATGGAGATCCTCAAGCAGAACCAGTACCAGCCTCTTGACGTGGCCAAACAGGTCGCCATCATCTACGCGGCCACCCACGGGTATCTGGACGATGTGGACGTAGCCAAGTGCCGCACCTTAGAAAAAGGTCTCTACAATTACCTCGACCTGAACGGCCAGGCCTGGATGGATTCGCTGCGCGACAAGAAGGTCATGGACGATTCTCTCGCCGGCCAGCTGGACCAATTCCTCAAGGAGTTCAAGCACCAGTTCCTCAAGGAGCAGGAAGCGAACTAGGCCATGCCAAACCTGAGAGATATAAGGCGGCGCATCCGCTCGGTGCAAAGCACGCAGCAAATCACCAAGGCCATGAAGATGGTCTCGGCGGCCAAGCTGCGCCGCGCACAGGAGAACATGATTCAGGCAAGGCCTTACTCCAGCAAGATGAGGGGGGTCTTGGAATCCCTGGCTTCGCGGTGCGACCAGACGGCGCATCCCCTTCTCAGGGTACGCCCCGAGAAGAAGATCATGGCCCTGGTCATGACGGCGGACCGTGGCCTGTGTGGCGGGTTCAACACCAACATCACGCGCTTCGCCACCCACTGGATGAAAGACCGCGCCGCCGAGGGAGCTGAAATCACCCTGGTGCTGGTAGGGCGCAAGGGAATGGACTTCTTCAAGCGCCGCGATGTGGCCGTGGAGAAGCGCTGGTCGGGGCTCTTCCAAAAGGTGCGCTACGAGGACGCGGCGGAGATCGGGCAGTTTCTGGCCGAGGCCTACACGGAAGAGCGCTGCGACGCGATCTACATGATATACAACCAATTCAAGAGCGTGATCGCCCAGCAGATCGTTGCGGATAAACTACTGCCCATCCCCCGGCGGGAAGAGAGCCCGGTGGAAGGGGGCACGGATTACATCTACGAGCCCAGCGAGCAGGCCCTTTTCGAGGCGCTCCTGCCCAAGCACGTGACATTTCAGGTCTTCCAGGCCCTGCTTGAATCGGGCGCCGCCGAGCAGGGCGCGCGCATGACGGCTATGGAGGGCGCCACGAACAACGCCCGGGACATGATCGACAGACTCACGCTCTTCGCCAACCGGGTCCGCCAGGCGGCCATTACGAAGGAAATCATCGAAATTGTTAGCGGGGCGCAGGCCCTCGGTTAACGGGAGAATTGCCCATGGCTGTGGAAGGGAAGGTCGTCTCGATCATTGGACCGGTGGTGGACGTACAATTTCCTATGGATCACATCCCCACCATCTACGACGCCGTGCACATCAGCTCCGAAGGCTTCGGCTCGTCGGTGCCCATTGACGTGACCGCCGAGATCGCCCAGCACCTGGGCGAGGGGCGGGTGCGGTGTGTGGCCATGCAGCCCACGGACGGCATGGTGCGCGGTATGAAGGCCGAGGACCAGGGGGAGCCCATTAGCATTCCCGTGGGCAAACAGACGCTCGGGCGAATTTTAAACGTCCTGGGGCGGCCCGTGGACGAGCTGGGCCCCGTGAATGCCGATGAAATGTACCCGATACACCGTCCGGCGCCCTCCTTCGAGGACCAGGCCACGTCTTCCGAGATGTTCGAAACGGGCATCAAGGTCGTGGATCTCCTGGAGCCCTACCTCAAGGGCGGCAAGACGGGGCTCTTCGGGGGCGCCGGCGTGGGCAAGACCGTCCTCATCATGGAGCTTATCAACAACGTGGCCATGCACCACGGCGGCGTCTCGGTTTTCGCCGGCGTGGGCGAGCGGACGCGCGAGGGGAACGACCTCTGGCTCGAGATGAGCGAATCGGGGGTCATCAGCCCAGGTAACCCCGATAAGTCCAAGGCCGCCCTCATCTACGGGCAAATGACTGAGCCCCCGGGGGCCCGCCTGCGCGTGGGCCTGACGGGCCTTACGGCGGCGGAATATTTCCGCGACGCCCAGGGGCAGGACGTTCTCCTGTTCATCGACAACATTTTCCGATTCACGCAGGCGGGCTCAGAGGTGTCGGCCCTCCTGGGACGCATGCCCTCGGCCGTGGGCTACCAGCCCAACCTGGCCACGGAAATGGGTGAACTTCAGGAGCGGATCACCTCCACGAAGAAGGGGTCCATCACGTCAGTTCAGGCCATCTACGTGCCCGCCGACGATCTCACGGACCCGGCGCCCGCCACGGCCTTTGCCCACCTGGACGCCACGTCCGTGCTCTCCCGTGCCCTGACCGAGATCGGCATCTACCCGGCCGTGGATCCGCTGGCCTCCACGTCGCGCATTCTCGACCCCTTCATCGTGGGTGAGGAACACTACAACGTGGCCCGGCGCGTTCAGGGCGTATTGCAGAAGTATAAGGACCTGCAGGACATCATCGCCATTCTGGGAATTGACGAGCTCTCCGAGGACGATAAGATCATCGTCGCGCGTGCCCGCAAGATCCAGCGCTTCCTGAGCCAGCCTTTCCATGTGGCCGAGCAGTTCACGGGCTGGAAGGGCAAGTACGTGAAGGTGGCGGATACGATCCGCAGCTTCTCCGAAATCGTCGACGGCAAGCACGATGACCTGCCCGAGCAGGCTTTCTACATGGTGGGAGCCATCGAGGAAGCCCAGGAGAAGGCCGAGCAACTGGCCAAACAGGGTTAAGGACGGAGCCCATGGCGACCTTCGAGCTCCCCAAGGCTATTGAACTGATCATCGTGACCCCCGAGCGGAGCCTCGTGAACCAGAGTGTGGACGAGGTGACCCTTCCAGGTGTAGAAGGGTACCTGGGCATTCTCCCGGGGCACACGCCGCTGTTGACTGCCCTGAAGATCGGAGAGATCAGGTACCGGTTCGGAACCACCGTGAAGTACCTGTTTGTATCGTGGGGCTTCGTAGAGGTTCTACCCGACCGGGTAACGGTTCTCGCGGACATCGCCGAGCAGCCGGAGGACATTGATTTGGCTGCGGCGCATGAGGCGCGCGAGCAGGCAGAGCGCACATTGAAACACCCGGACGCGGACTTCCTCTCGGCGCAGATTTCGCTGGAGCAGGCCCTCGTTCGGATGCAGGTGGCGGCGAAGGCGGCCCCCCTGCCCCGATAGGTCCTAGGCAATCGAACCTTTTGTAAGGAAGATCCTATGAAGAGAACGTTCCAGCCCAACCGGCACCGCAGGGCAAAGACGCACGGGTTCCGCGCCCGCATGGCCACCAAAGGCGGCCGCGAGGTGCTCGCGCGCAGGCGCGCCAAGGGGCGATGGCGGCTCACGCCAGCGTAACCCCTCCGACCGGGCCTTTTTGCAAGGGCGACAAGGTCCGAAAGCGGCCGGAGTACAAATTGGTCTACAAACGGGCCGCGCCCATGTACACCGCGCGGCTCGTGTTTTATGCTTGCCCGGGGGAAGGGCCGAGGCGCAGGCTGGGGTGCACGGTGCCCAAAGTGGTGGGAGGCGCGGTGGAGCGGAACCGCATCAAGCGTCTCATCCGTGAGGCCTTCAGACGGACGCGGGGCCGTTTCCCCGAAGGGTGCGTCGTGGTAGTGAACGCCAAGCGAAGCGCGGCGGGAGTGCGATTGGAGGATGTCCTCCGGCACTTCCTGGACGTGGCGGGGCGAATCGAGCGGGAGGGTTACCTCTCGTGAGGCGCATGGTGCTGTGGCTGATTAAGGCGTACCAGTGGACCCTAAGCCCGCTTCTGGGCAACGCGTGCAGGTTCTACCCTTCCTGCTCGCATTACACGTACGAGGCGGTGGATCGGTATGGGTTGATGCGCGGGTGCTGGATGGGCTTCAAGCGCCTGCTCAGGTGCAATCCCTGGTTCGAAGGCGGATACGACCCGGTCCCCAAGGCGGGTGGCGAAGGGAGTTGAGGATGGAACAGCTGGGACAAGAAGATCCGCAGAGCTTCAAGCGCCTCATCTGGGCCATGATCCTCATGGCCGTCGTATTCGGCGGCAGTACCTACTTCATGCGAAGCAAGGCTCCGCCCGCCGAGCCGGCCCAAGGCGGGAAGGCGGCTAAAAGTGCATCAGTTCAGGGCGCGGCAGGGACGCAGGCGGGGGTCCAAGCGCCGCTGGCTGCGCTGGCGGCTCCGGAGGCGAATCCGGCTCCTGTGCAGGGGGAGAAGGAGGAGACCTTCACCCTGGAGAATGATGACCTTCGCTTGGTATTTGGAAACAAGGGCGGCATCTTGCGGAGCGCGGTCCTGAAGAAGTACAGGGCTAAGGGCGGGCCCAACGACGACCTGGTGTCGCCCCTGTCGGCCATGACGGGAGCCTACCCGCTGGCCGTCAGGACAGGGGATGCACCCTTCGACAAGGCCGTATCGGAGGCGTTGTTCCACGTGGAACAATACGCCGGTCCGCAGGGAGCGAGAGGGCTTCGGATGAGCTGGGCGGACGGCAAGGGCAACGCCGTAACCAAGACCGTCACGCTGCCCGCCTCAGGCTATGAGCTAGGCCTGCAGGTTTCGGCGCTGAAAGGGGGGCGATCGCTTGAGGGCGTTCCCCTTACCTGGGGCTCAGGTCTGGGGACCCTGACGGAAGCGGAGGCCAAGAACAAGTATTTCCAGCAGGAGTTCCTCGCGGTGGTGACGCCGGAGGGGTACAAAAAAGTTGAGCGGGACCGCAAGGTCGGGACCGGAAAGCCTGAGTCGGCCACGGCCTTCGCCGGCGGCGACACGTGGGCGGGGCTGAGCACGGGGTATTTCGCGGCTATCTTCATTCCTAAACAGCCCCTTATGGGTGTTACGTTTGAGACCTTCGCGCTCACCACCGAGGAGCGAAAGGTTCACCCCTCCGATTCGTCTGTCACCCTCGTCGTTGGCTTCCCCGGCGAGGGCAAGCTCTTCATCGGCCCGAAGGAATACAAGCGCTTGCGGGACATGGGTGATTCCTTCTACAGGATTCTGGATTGGGGCTCCTATGGATTCTCGAACGCCATCCTCAACCCCATCTGCGCAGCCCTTCTGTGGGGCCTCAAGGGCTTGCACGGCCTGGTGGGAAACTACGGGGTGGCCATTCTGCTCCTGACGCTCATCATCAAGCTTGCCTTCTACCCGCTGACCCAGCGGTCCATGGTCAAGATGAAAGAGATGGGTGAGGGGATGAAGAAACTCAAGCCCCAGCTCGATCGCATCAAGGCCAAGTATAAAAAGCTGCCCAAAGACATGGCCAACCGGGCCAAGCTGAACGAAGAAATGATGGGTCTCTACCAGCGGGAGGGCATCAATCCCCTCGGGGGTATGAGCGGCTGCCTGCCTCTTCTGCTGCAGATGCCCATCTTTTTCGCCCTATTCACGCTGCTGCCCAAAACCCTGGAGCTGAGGGGAGCGCCCTTTTTCGGCTGGATCCACGACCTCTCGATGCAGGATCCCTACTACGTAACGCCGATCCTCATGGGCCTGTCCATGTTCGCGTCCACGAGGATGACCAGCTCCACGGGCATGGAGGGGAGCCAGAAGATGCTCCTCTATTTCATGCCGGTCATGTTCACGTGGATCTGCCTGTGGGCCCCTGCCGGCTTGACCCTCTACTGGCTTGCCAACAACGTCCTGACCATGGGCCAGCAGGCCATCATCAACCATCAGGTCCAGGCCAGGCAGGAGGCCGCGGCCAAAGGCAGGAAGTCAACGCCCAAGGGGCCGTCCCGGCCATCCTGATGAAGGACCTGTCGGGCACGATCGCCGCCGAGGCCACCCCTCCGGGACGGGGGAGCGTCCGCATCGTGAGGCTGAGCGGGCCCGAGGCCGTACCTCTCTTGCAATCGCTGTTCGTACCGCAGGGGCCGCTCCCGTGGGAGCGGCCCCGGTGTTTGTGCCTGGGCGGCGTGCGTGCTCGGGGCCAGGGGGTCCTCGATCGGGCACTGGCGGTATGTTTCCTGGGTCCCGATTCTCTCACCGGCGAGGATGTAGTGGAGCTCCAGGTCCATGGCGCGCCGGGGGTGGTGCGGGGCATCCTCGATCTTCTGGGTGCTGCCGGAGCCCGAATGGCGCTGCCTGGGGAGTTCTCGTACAGAGCCTTCCTCAACGGCAAGCTCTCGGTCATGGAAGCAGAGGCCGTCAACGCCCTGGTGGATGCGGAAACGGAAGGGCAGGCGGCGGGGCTGGCGGGAGGCTTGCACGGGGGAATCGAGGGGGAGCTCAGGGCCTTGCTGGAAGAGGTTCTGGACCTGCGAGCCGGCTGGGAGGCGGGCATAGATTTCCCCGAAGACGTGGGCGACATAGGCCTGCCGGATTCACTGGAGCGCCTTCGGTCCGTGGTGGGCCGGATGGAGGGGCTTCTGCGGACCGCTCCGGCCCTGCGCTACCTTAGGGAGGGTTGGCGCCTCGCGTTGGTGGGGCCGGTGAACTCGGGCAAGTCATCCCTCTTCAACGCGCTCCTCAAGAGAGAGCGCGCCTTGGTGACCCCTCATCCGGGAACCACCCGCGATGTTCTTGAGGAATCAGTACAAATTGGGGGATACCCGCTGATCCTCATGGATACGGCGGGAGTACGCACGACCAGCGACCCGGTGGAGAGCTTGGGGGTCGAGCGGGGGCTGAAAGCGGCGAGCGTGGCCGATGGCGCCGTGTTGGTGTTCGACGGCCGAAAGGGCTGGGGCGACGAGGAGGAGAGTCTCCTGGGGCGTTTGAACGGGGCTCCCGTAGCCATTGTGGCCAACAAAGCCGACCTAGGCTTCCAGGCAGGTCACATGCCAGACAGGACGATGTCCCTCAGTGCCGCGACCGGGGCGGGCCTTCAGAGCCTCTCTACGTATCTCGGGGCCTGGATGGAGGCGGCGGCCCCCAAGGGGCGGGAAGTCCTGTCGTCGGATCGCCAAGTGGAAACCCTCCGGGGAGCCCTTGCCGGATGCCTCTCGGCTCTCAGGACCGCCGAGGAGGGCGGCGGGGAGGACTTGGCCTGCGAAGGGCTCATGGAAGCACAGCGAGCGCTGGAGTCATGCGTCACGGGCGGATCGATGGAAGATCTCTACGACCGGATTTTCTCCCGGTTTTGTATAGGCAAGTGAGTGGAGCGGCCACCCATGTCGGTCCGAGGGTCCGGAGATAGGAACGTCGAAGCTACATGCGACGCCGTCGTCGTGGGCGCGGGCCACGCGGGCTGCGAGGCGGCTCGGATCATGGCACGAAAGGGACTGGAGACAGTCCTCGTAACCGAATCCCTCTCGGCTATCGCAAGGCAGTCATGCAACCCCTCCATCGGGGGCGTCGGCAAGGGTCACATGGTTCGGGAACTGGACGCCCTGGGCGGCCTCATGGCTAGGGCCGCGGACGCCACGGGGATTCACTTTCGCCTGCTCAACGCCAGCAAAGGCCCGGCGGTTCAAGGGCTGAGGTGCCAGACGGACCGCCTGGCTTACCATGGAGTGGTGCGTAGGATCCTCGAAGGAACCCCGGGGCTGCGCCTCGTAGAGGGGCGGGCGGTGGGGCTCCTGCTGAACGGCGGCAACGCCGCAGGCGTGGAGATCGAGGATGGCCGGCGGGTGATGGCCCGGGCCGTGATCATCACCGCGGGGACCTTCCTGGACGGTCTCATGCACGTGGGTCCGGAGCAGACACCAGGAGGGCGCATGGGGGAGTTCGCGGCCGTAGGCCTGGCGAGAAGCCTGCGAGACCTCGGGCTTCCCGTGGCCAGGTTTAAGACGGGCACGCCGCCGCGGCTCGACCGGAGCACCATCGCCTGGGACCAGCTCAAACCTCAGCCCGGCGACCCCGATCCCGAGCCCTTCTCCTTGCTGAGCAAGCCCTTCCCCCTTCTGCCCCAGCAGCTCTGCTACCTCACCCGCACCACTTCGGAGACGAGGAGGATCATCGAGAGGAACCTTCACAGGTCCCCCCTCTTCGCCGGAGCCATCCAGGGGAGGGGACCGCGCTACTGCCCGTCCATCGAAGACAAGATGGTGCGGTTCCCCCACAACGAAACCCATCACATCTTTCTAGAGCCCGATGGGGCCCGCTCGGAAGAGATCTACCCCAACGGCATTTCTACCTCGCTGCCCAAGGACGTGCAGGATAAGGTGGTTCACAGCATTCCTGGGCTGGAGGAGGCGCGGATCTTGAAGTACGGCTACGCCGTGGAATATGACTATGTGGACCCCCGGGCCCTGCGCGAAACGCTGGAATGCAAGGCCTTGCCCGGACTCTACCTGGCGGGCCAAGTGAACGGCACTACGGGCTACGAGGAGGCGGCCGCCTTGGGACTCTGGGCCGGGCTCAACGCGGCGAGGGCCCTGAGGGGCGAGGAGCCTTTCCTGCCGGGGAGGGAGGAGACCTACCTCGCCGTCCTCGTGGACGACCTGGTGACTCGCGGCGTCACCGAACCCTACCGGATGTTTACGTCCCGCGCCGAATACCGCCTCCTTCTGGACCGGCACAGCGCCTATCGGCGGCTCGCGCACCTCGTGGAGAAGGATGGCCTCCATCCGGAGGACGATCGAGCGGACCTCGCCCAACGGGCCACGCGGTTCTCCGATCTCATGGGGGTTCTGTCAGCGACCTGGGTGGAAGAGGATGGCCAGCGCTTTCCCTTGGCCCAAATCTTGAGCCGTCCTCGGGTGACTCTGGCGGACATCAAAGGCGACTTGGCCGGCCTGGTATGGGACCGCTGGGTTGGCCTGGACGTTGAAGCGGAGGTGAAGACGCAGGGCTACCGGGATCGGGAGCGTGCCTCGGTGAGGAGAACGAGGGAGGCACGCGGGAGGAGAATCCCGGAGGGCTTCCAATACGGTGGACTGCCCAATCTCAGCGGCGAGATGGTGGAGCGGCTGGCGGCGGTGCGCCCCGAGACACTGGACCAGGCTTCGCGGATTCCGGGGGTAACCCCCGTGGCTCTGACGGTGATCCGCATCGCATTGGAGCAGGGGAGGAGGGTCCATGGCGGTCCCTAGCGTGGAGGACTTTCTCGCCCTCCTTTTCAAATGGAATCAGACCTACAGGCTCACGGCCTTCAAGGGCCCTGAAGAAGCCATGGCGCTGGGTGTAAAGCCCTCCCTGGCGATCCTGGACCAACTGCCCCAGGGTGCCCGCCTCCTCGACGTGGGCTCAGGCGGCGGGTTTCCGGCCATTCCCCTGGCCCTGGTGCGACCCGATCTACACGTGACGTGCACCGAACCGAGCCGCCAGAAAACTGCTTTTTTAAGAGAAGCGGCCGCCTCTTTCGGCCTGCAGGTTCAGGTGGAGAACCTCCCCGTCGAGGTGGTCCTGCGCCAGGGAGAGACGCGCCGATGGGACGTCATCACGGTGCGGGGCGTGCACCTGCGCCACGGCCTTCTCAGGCGCCTGTCCAAGGCCCTCGCCCCTGGCGGAGTGCTGGCCGTGTGGAGCGGCGGGGAGCGGGAGCAAAGCTACGCCAAGTGGGCCTCCGAGGCCGGACTGGTGGTGGAGGAACGCCTCCTGCCAACGGTGCCGCCGGTGCCCCTCCTCCTGGCACGTGTTCCACGTGGAACATAAGGCGCGAAGGGCCGCCAAACGGGACGCAATTGGCCCTCGTGAGCGTTCGTTCAAAGGCCCGCCTCCCATCCCGTTGATGGCTCCCGGCCCTATCCTCCCCCATGGCTCCCATGGTACATTGGCCACCTGTCTTGGAGGGAAATCCGTGGGTCTAATCGTCGCTGTTGCCAACCAGAAGGGCGGGGTTGGGAAGACCACCACCGTCATCAACCTCGGTGCGTGCCTCGCCGCCGCCGAGAAGAAGGTCCTCCTGGTGGATTTTGATCCCCAGGCCAACTGCACGTCCGGCATGGGCATCTCTAAATCGCGGGACGGCCTCAATGCCTATGCGGTCTTGAGCGGGGCCGCTCTGGTGGAGGAAGCAGTGGCCGCCTCGGACCTGCCCCACCTCTCCATCCTTCCCGGATCCATTTCCCTGGCCGGGGCCGAAGTGGAGTTGACGGGGATGGAGGAACGGGAATTCGTATTGAAGAAGGCCCTGGCTCCGGTCAAGGACCGATACGACTATATTTTAATTGACTGTCCTCCATCATTGGGCCTGCTCACGCTCAACGCCTTGGTGGCGGCCGACGAGGTGCTCATCCCCATCCAGGCGGAATACTACGCCATGGAGGGGGTCAGCGAGCTGCTCAGAACCCTGGAGCGGGTCCGGGAATCGCTGAACCCGGACTTGGCGGTTCGAGGCGTCCTCCTCACCATGGTGGACCAGAAGACCAACCTGGGACGGCAGGTCTCCTCGGAGGTCCAGAGGTTTTTCGGCGACAAGGTCTATCACGGCGTCATACCCCGGAACATCCGGCTGGCGGAGGCCCCGTCCTTCGGCAAGCCCATCATTCTCTACGACATCGCCTCACGAGGTGCGCAGAGCTATCTTCAAATCGCGCAGGAGTTTATGGCCAATGAATGCTAAAAACGCCCTCGGCCGAGGCCTCGACGCCCTCCTCAACGCCCCCGGGTCCGAGCCCCGCCGCGTTCTCGAGGTGGAGGTCCACCGCCTCCAGCCCAATCCCAGCCAGCCTCGGGCCCGGTTCGAGACAGAGGCCCTCGAGGACCTCGCCCGCTCCATCCAGGCCAATGGGGTCCTCCAGCCCATTCTCGTGCGGCCCAGCAACGGCAAATACGAGATCATCGCGGGTGAACGTAGGTGGCGCGCGGCGCAGCGCGCGGGCCTCCAGCGGGTGCCCGTCATCGTCCGGGAGACGGCGGACGCCCAAATGCTGGAGCTGGCTCTTGTTGAAAACCTCCAGCGCGAGGATTTGAACCCCGTTGAGCAGGCCCGTGCCTATCAGGTACTCGTGGAGGACCTGGACCTGAGCCAGGAGGAGGTCGCGCGGAAGGTCGGCAAGGAGCGGGCCACCGTGGCCAACACCCTGCGCCTTCTCCATCTGCCCAAGATGGCCCTGGACGCCTTGGAGGCGGGCCAGATCACCACGGGCCATGCCAAGGCCATCCTGTCCCAGAAACGGCGGGAAGAGCAGGAAGCGCTCCTGGAGGAGGTTCTCAAGCGGGGGCTTTCGGTTAGGGAGGCGGAGGCCTTTCACCGGCGCGTGCAAGGCAAGGCCAGGGGCAAGCGCGCCATGGACCCGGACACGGCGGCGGCGGCCCAGCGCCTTTCCATGGAGCTGGGCATGCCCGTGGAGATCAGGCGGCGCGGGCGGGGCGGTGAGGTTTCACTACGGTTTCGAGACGAGCAGGAGCTGCACCGGCTCTTCGAATGGCTTCAGGGCCAGCGGGGGAAATCGCGATGATGACGAAACGGCCGGCGGAGACGCCGCAGGTAGGGGGTATGCTGGGCGAAGGCGTGGCCGTGGAAGGGACCCTGGTCTTCTCCCAAACCTTTCGCGTGGACGGGGAATTCAAGGGGAAAATCACCCGTTCTGACCGGCTCGTGGTGGGGGAGAAGGGCAAGGTGTCGGGCGAGATCGACGTAAACACCTTGGTCGTGTATGGCAGGGTGGAGGGAAAGGTGCGTGTCAAGAGCCACCTGGAGGTCCACCCCAAGGGGCGCATCGCGGGCGAGCTGGACATGGCCGTCCCAGCGCTCTCCGTCATGGAGGGAGGCTTCATCGAAGGGACCATTAAGCTGGGCGGGAGTGGCAAGCCCGAAGCCCTGCCCGCCGCAGACTCGGCCTCCAAGCAGGGGAACAAGCCGTGAAACGCCCCTCCGCCTCCCGCGCCAGTACGGGAAAAGGCGGACCCGCGGCCCCCCCGCCCGGGGAACGCTTCGCCCTCCGGCGGGAACGCTTCAAGGAGGCCATCAGGGACGCGGCGTTGGGGCGCCCGGCGATGGTCCTCATCCACTCGGGCGAGGAACACGGCCTCCGTGCCTTCAGCCCGGACGCGGCCTTCTATTATTTGACAGGGCTGCAGAGCCCGGATTCCCTTTACTTTCTTGCCATCTCCCCACCGCGCGAAATGGAGATCCTCCTCCTTCCCGCCACCGACCCTACGAAGGAGCGGTGGACGGGCAAAGTCCTATCCGCGGGCGGTTTTACGGAGGCCTGCGAGCCCGACGCGCGGCGCCAGGAAGCGGCCCGCCTCACGGGCTTGCCCCTGATCGGTACCTTCCAGCAGATCGAGGAGATCCTGGCCCGGCCCCTGAATGAAGCTGAGATGGTCTTTCTCAACTTTCCCGAGGAGTCTCCCCCTGGACAGGTGGGCTGGGTTCAACACCTGGCCCAGCGGCTGGCCGCCAGCCATCCCCACCTCCGGTTTCGCCGCGCCGGGAAGCTCGTAGGAGACTTGCGGAGGGTCAAGGATTCGGGCGAGCTTGCGCTCATGCGTGAGGCCATGGCCATTACGGACGAGGCCCATGGGGCCATCCTGCGCCATTTGCGTCCAGGCATGGCCGAGTATCAGGTGCAGGCCCTCGTGGAATATGCGTTTATGTCCCTGGGAGCCCAGAGCACGGCCTTCCCCTCCATTGTCGGCTCGGGCCCCAATACTTGCGCCCTGCACTATGATAAAAACCGCAGCGTCATGTCGCGGGGGGACCTGGTGGTCTGCGACATCGGATGCCGCAAGGACCTCTATTGCGCCGATGTGACGCGAACCTATCCCGTGTCCGGCCGGTTCACCCGGCGCCAGCGGTCCGTTTATGAGGTGGTTTTGAAGGCTCAGGAGGCGGCCCTTGACGCCGCCGCTCCGGGGGTCCTCATCAAAGACGTCCACCGGGCCGCTATGGAGGTCATGGCGGGAGCCGGGCTTGCCCCCTACTTTTTCCATGGAACGAGCCACTACCTGGGCCTTGAACCTCACGATGCCGGCTCCAATGAGGTTCCCTTGGAACCCGGCGTGGTCATCACCATCGAGCCGGGTGCCTACATCGCTTCTGAAGAACTGGGAGTCCGCGTCGAGGACGACGTCCTGATTACTCGCCAGGGCGCCGAACGCATGACCCATGCCCCGAGGGACCCCGGGGAGATCGAAAAGGCGCTGGCCCGGCCCAGGCGCACCGTCATCCTTTAGCGCGCGCCACGCCGATGCCCGGGTTCCTTGCCTCGCGGGGAATAGGGTGACCCGGCAAGGTGGTTTCAAGCGTGTGATCCCTTTAAGATCACGCCGGCGAGGTAGCCGCGTGAGGTGAACAGGGTGGACTCGAGCCCAGCTTACGATCTAGCCGTCGTCGGGGCAGGTCCGGCGGGTAGCTCCGCAGCGCGGCGCGCCTCCCAGCTCGGCCTCCGAGTCCTCCTTGTGGACAAGGCCGCCATGCCGCGCGAGAAGACCTGTGGCGGGGCGGTGTCCAAGCAGGCCCAGGGCTATCTAGATTTCTCTCTTCCGCGCCACTTGCTCGACTCGGAATGCTACGGGGCCCGCGTGCGCTACGGCACCCTGTCCTCCGTGGGGAGGTGTTCGGAGCCGATCGCCGTCTTGGTGAGCCGGGAGCGTTTTGACTCCTTCCTTCTGCACAAGGCGCAGGAGAGCGGGGCAAAGCACCTGACGGCTGACGTGCGCGGCGTTCAGGAGGAGGGCCGCACCGTCCTTCTGCGAACCCCGGAGGGAAAGGTGCGGGCCCGCGCCGCCATCCTGGCCCACGGCGCCCACGGGAACCTCTACCAAAGGGTCCGCCCTCCCGATACTCTCTCCCAGTCAGGCATCTGTCTGGAGGCCAGGATCCCCGCTGCCGCCGCGTCCCTCCCGGCAGGGTTGCTGGACATCTACTTCGGCGTCTCGGGGTTTGGCTACGGCTGGGTCTTTCCCCACGGGAGTTACTGCTCCGTGGGTGTGGGTGGCCTTCGTGACCGGTTTCCCAGGCCTCGTGAGGCCTTTGAGGGGTTCTGCAAGGATCTGGAAATCCCGGCGAAGGACATCAGGGCCCGGGGGCACTTCATCCCTTGCGGTGGGGTTCCCAGGACCCTCGTGGCCAGCCGGCTCTTCTTGGCTGGCGACGCGGCGGGCTTTGTGGACCCTTTTAACGGCGAGGGGATTGCTTACGCCATACGATCGGGCCAGCTTGCGGCCGAATCGGTTCACGAGAGCCTCCGCGGCCATGAAGATTTTTCCGCGGGCGCCAGGAGCTACACGTCACGGTGCCACTCGGAGTTTGGGAAGAATCTAGGGTACTCCCTCCTCCTGTCCAGGCTGATGCACCGCTTCCCAGGCCTTCTTCTCAGAATCCTTGCGGGAGACCGGCGAGTCCTGGAGCGCTATCTCGACGTTCCCTTGCGGGATCTCTCCTACCAAGGCTTTCTGGCCTGGTTAACCCTCCGGATGCCCGTCTCCCTCTTCAAGGGTGCCCTCCATGTCTCCCGGATGGCCTGAGCCCTAAACGGGCTTCTCGAAGCAGACGCTGAGCGGGCGCTGGGCATAGGGGCCGAAGCGCGGAATCCGGCTGTAGCCCCCCTTGACGAACAAGTGGATGGCCTCGGACTCCCGGAGCCCCGTGACGAGCCGGATGGTGGCGTAGCCCATGGATACCGCCTTCTCCTCCATGTGGCGCAACAGCGTGCGCGAAAGGCCCTGCCCTCGTACGGCGGGCATCAAAAAGAGACCCCTAGCCTCACAAACCTTGGGCTCTTGCGGGGCGAATGGCCCGATCGCAAAACAGCCCACGGCTTCCTCATTCAGGCGGGCTACCAGGAAGGCCCGCCCGATGCCTTTGAGCTCCTCAGGCGAAAAGATCACCGGGCCCTCGTCTCCGTAACGCTCGCTTAGCTCCTGCGCGAAGGCTTGAATCAACCGCCGCGCGTCAGGTCCCGCCGGGTCCTCAACTTGAATCTCCAGCTTGTTGGGGTCCATCCGTTCCTCCGCTTCTTGGAAACCTTGGGGCAAACCGCGGGTCTACATCTTCGCTAAACCGCCGGTCACTTTACGGCCCTTGACCTCACTCCACGGTGACGCTCTTGGCGAGGTTGCGGGGCTGGTCCACGTCGCAGCCACGCTTGACGGCGATGTGGTAGGCCAGGAGCTGCAAGGGGATAACCGTTAGGACAGGCATGAGGAGGGGATCGGTGTCCGGCAAAGGCAGCTTTTCGTCGGCCAGGGAAGCGATCTTGGTGTCCCCCTGGCTGCATACGGCGATGACCTTCCCGTCCCGGGCCTTCACCTCCTCAAGGTTGGATACCAGTTTGTCGTAGGCGGCGTCCTTGGGGGCGATGCCCACTACGGGCAGGTTCTCGTCGATGAGGGCGATGGGGCCGTGCTTCATTTCGCCCGAAGGGTAACCCTCCGCATGGATATAGCTGATTTCTTTGAGCTTGAGGGCCCCTTCCAGGGCGATGGGATATTGGATGCCCCGGCCGAGGTAGAGGAAGTCGCTGTAGCGGCTAAAGTGGCGTGACATTTCCTCGATCCGTGCTTCGAGCCCGAGAGCCTGCTCCACTTGGCCCGATAGGAGGGTGAGGGCTTGAAGGTGGCTGGCCACTTGGGCGAGGGACAGGACGCCTCGCGTCTGGCCAAGGTAGAGGGCCAGCAAGTCCAGGGCCACAAGCTGGGTCGTGAAGGCCTTGGTGGAGGCCACGCCGATTTCGGGTCCCGCGTGGGTGTAAAGGACGCCGTCCGCGTCGCGCGTGATCATGCTCCCCACCACGTTGCAGATAGCCGCCGTGCGGGCTCCTTTGGCTTTCGCCTCGCGCAGGGCCGCCAGGGTGTCGGCTGTTTCCCCCGACTGGGAGATGAAAACGCAGAGGGTGTCCTCGTCCACCATGGGATCCCGGTAGCGGAACTCGGAGCCATAGTCCACTTCGGCGTGCAGGCGGGCCAGCTTTTCGATCATGTACCGGCCACACAGGGCGGCATGCCATGAGGTTCCGCAGGCCACAAGGACCACGCGCCGGATGGCGCGGACCGCCTCTGGCGGGAGATTCAGCTCCTCCAGGTAAAGCTGGCTGGAATCGAGGGAGAATCGCCCGGCGAGGGTGTCCTGGATGGCCCGTGGCTGTTCGTAGATCTCCTTCTGCATAAAGTGCTTAAAGCCGGCCTTCTCGGCCTGGATGGGGTCCCAGGTGATGCGCGTGGGGCTCTTGGTCAGGGGGTCCCCGCCCAAGGCCGAGAACCGGACTTGGTCCCTCGTAAGAACGGCCATCTCACCGTCGTTAAGAAAGACCATGTCGCGGGTGTGATGGAGAATGGCCGGAACGTCGCTGGCCACAAAGTTCTCGTCCCGCCCAAGCCCCACGACCAGCGGCGGGCCCTGGCGCGTCGCCACGATGCGTCCCGGGTCCCGGGTGCTGGCGGCGGCCAGTGCGAAAATGCCCACCAGGCGCCGGGCGACGTTCCGCATGGCCAGCTCCAGGTCGGGCCCTTCGTCCTCCAGCAGGTGCACCACTACTTCCGTGTCCGTCTCGGTGCGGAACAGGTGGCCTTTCGCTTTGAGTTCTTCTTTGAGGGCCAGATAGTTCTCGATGATGCCGTTGTGAACCACGACGATCTGTCCCGTGCAGTCCGTGTGCGGGTGGGCGTTCTCTTCCGTGGGCCGTCCGTGCGTGGCCCAGCGGGTGTGGCCCACGCCGTAGGACCCCTTGAGGGGGTGAAGGCGCAGCTTGTCGGCCAAGTTGGCCAGCTTGCCCGCCGCCCGCTCCGTGGCCAACGTGCTCCCGTCCAGCACAGCCACCCCCGCCGAGTCGTATCCGCGGTACTCCAGGTGCTTGAGGCCGTCCATGAGGACGGGGACCGGGTCCTTAGGGCCGATATATCCCACAATTCCGCACATGCTTGGGTCCTCTCGGCGGAGCGCTCGAACTGACTGTTCGGAATCGCCGCCCGGTCTTTCCCTATCGTATCTTGGTTGGCTCGCTGGCTTCTTGGCGGGCCTTCTTTTTCTCCGCCCAGCCCTCGATGGTCTTCTGAGGAACACGGGAAATGGCCAAGGCCCCGGCTGGGATGTCTTTGGTAACAGTGGTTCCCGCCCCGATGAAGGCCCCGTCTCCGACGGCCACGGGCGCCACGAGCTGGGTGTCGCTGCCTACGAACACCCTTTCGCCGAGGACGGTGGGGTGCTTGTGCACGCCGTCGTAGTTGCAGGTGATGGTGCCTGCCCCGATGTTGGAGCCCGCCCCCACGGTGACGTCCCCCAGATAGGAAAGGTGGTTGGCCTTCACGCCCTCCGCGAGGAGGGCCTTTTTGGTTTCCACGAAATTGCCGAGGTGAACGCGGCCCGACAGATCCGTGCCTTCGCGGGTTCGGCAGAAGGGACCGAGGATGCAGCCCGCGGCGGCCTTGGTGGCATCGAGAACGCAATGCTCCTTCACGAGGGTCCCTTCTCCCAGCTCAGAGTTGGTAATGCACGAAAAGGCCCGCACTTCCACGCCGTCGCCCAGAACCGTTGTTCCGCACAGCCGCACGAAAGGGTGGAGGGTCACGCCGCGTCCCAGGCGTACCGTGGGCTCGATCCAGGTGGCGTCCGGGTCTACCACCGTCACGCCCTCCGTCATCCAGCGGTCCAGCACGTCCAGACGAAGGCGCTTGGTGGCGCGGGCGAGCTCCGGCTGCGAATTGATCCCCAGCCACCGCTCGGGGTCCGAGGCCAGGAAGAGCCTTGCAGGGGTGCCCCGCTCCGCCAGCCGGGCGAACACATCCGTAAGGTAGTACTCGTTCTGGGCGTTGCTTGCGTCCAGCCCTTCAAGCAGATCCAAAACACGAGGTGTCCTGAAGAAGTAGACCCCCGAGTTGACCTCCGTGACGGCCTTCTCTTCCGAGGAGGCGTCGCGCTCTTCCACGATGCGCACCAAGGACCCGCCCATGTCCTTGATGAGGCGGCCGTACCCAAAGGGATTGGGAAGGTGGAGGCTCACCACCGCGGCCTCCGGGCCGCGTTCCTCAAAGTCAGACCAGAAGCGGGCCACCTCCTCCACGGGCAGGAGGGGGACGTCACCGGCCACCAGCAGCACATCGCCTTCGGGGCCGGAGGCCAGCGCCTCACGGCAGCACATGAGGGCGTGGCCCGTGCCCCGCTGGGGTGACTGGAGGACCGTCTCCGCACCGTAGGCGCGAGCCACGGCGGCAACGGCTTCGGCCTGGTGCCCCACCACCACCAGGGTTCGTTCCGCTTGCAGCGGTGCAAGCCCTTCCAGCAAGTGGGCCAGCATGGGGCGGCCCAGCACGGGATGCAACACTTTGGCGAGGGGGAATTTCATGCGGGTCCCCTGGCCCGCGGCGAGAACGACGACGGTGCGGCTCATACCACCTCCATGATGCCAGACGCGGCGGCCCGCGGCATCAGGTGGACCGCCACGCCACGCGGCCCCTGCAGACCACCGCCGCGAGCGGGTTTTCGGCAAAGGGGTAGAACAAATGCACGTATGAGGGAACGTCCCAGAGGGTCAGGTCGGCCCGCTTGCCCACGGTGATGGACCCCGCGCTCTCCTGTTCCCGCAATGCGTAGGCCGCGTTCAGGGTCACGGCCCAGAGGACCTCCTCGGGCATGAGCCCCAGGCCGAAGACCCCCAGGGTGGCCACGTGCAGCAAGTTGGTTGTATAGGATGAGCCGGGGTTGCAGTCCGTGGCCAGGGCCACGGGGCAGCCCGCGTCCACGAAGGCGCGGGCCGGGGCGTAGGCCTTCCGGAGGTAGAAGGAGGTGCCGGGCAGGAGGGTGGCGCAGACCCCCGCCTTGGCCATGGCGGCGATGCCGTCGCCGGAGGCTGCCATGAGGTGGTCGGCGCTCGCTGCCCCCACCTCTGCGGCCAGCGTGGCGCCCCCCGTGTCCACGATTTCGTCCGCGTGGAGCCTTGGGATGAGCCCCAGTGACTTGCCCGCCAAAAGGATCCTTCTGGACTGCTGAAGGGTGAACGCTCCCTCCTCGCAAAAGACATCGCAAAAGCGGGCGAG
This sequence comes from Acidobacteriota bacterium, assembly GCA_037445535.1. Lineage (GTDB taxonomy): Bacteria > Acidobacteriota > UBA4820 > UBA4820 > DSQY01 > JAKAJA01. Next base: position 113,084 of record JBBIKI010000001.1, read on the forward strand.
GCCGCACCGGGCCACCTCGGGAAGGAGGACGTTGCACAAGAGATCCACGTAGTCCTCGGGGCGGTCCCGGCATTCGGGAGGAACGAAATGAGCCCCCAGAAAGGTGGGTACTACCGATTGCGGGCCCTCAGCGGCCAGATCCTGGAGGACCTTCAGCTGCTTGATCTCGGCGTCCATCTCAAGGCCGTAGCCGCTCTTGGCCTCGAAGGTGGTGACCCCGTGACTTAAAAGGCCCGCCGCCGCCTTGCGCGCCGAGGCCAGCAGGTCTTCCCGGGTGGCCCGGCGCACGGCGGCCATGGTGCTGAGGATGCCGCCGCCGGCCTTGCCGATGTCCATGTACGTCTTGCCCTGGAGGCGCATAACCAGCTCGGAAGACCGGTCCCCGAGGAAGGGAATGTGGGTGTGAGGGTCGACCAGTCCCGGCAGGACCGTTCGGCCGGAGGCGTCCATGCGTGCTTTGGCGGGGGCATCGGATACGTCGGAATAGGGGCCCGCGTAGGCCACGACGCCGTCCTTCACGCCCACGGCGCCGCCTGCGATCACGGGCAGTTCCTTCAGTGCTTCTGCCAGCCTGGGGGCGGGTGCGTCGCACGTGACCAAGCACCCGATGGGGCCCACCAGGAGGTCGAAGGCGTCGCTCACGAATTCTCCTTGTCCTTGTAGAACGTGGTCACGTTGACCCCCGCCTCGCGGCCTTCCAATACTTCGAGGAGGTTCTGGGTACGGTGGGCCAAGTCCTTCAAGGCGCCTAGGGCGTTTTCGCGCTCCAGCTTGAGGTCCAGGATGGACCGCTCCATCTGGTGAGCCCGGAGCTGGGCCTGCTGGACGTAGGCCTCGCCTCGCACCTGGGCCTCTTGGACGATGCTCTGGGCCTCCCTCATGGCTTGGGTTTTCACCTCGTCGGCCGTGCGCTGTGCCGTGTAGAGGGCGTCTTTCAGGACGTTCTCGCGCCGGCGAAATTCGTCCAGGGCGGCCTGAAGGTGCTCCACCGATTGGGCAAGCTGGGTCTTCTCCATAATGAGGGCCTGGTGAGATTCGGCTACCGCCTGAAGGAAGAGTCTCACCTCCTCCGGGTCCAAGCCCCGAAAGACGCGCCTGAATTCGTTGGATTGGATTTCGATGGGGGACAGTGTTTTGCGAGTAGTCATGCGGGCCTCCTCGGGCCGAAGAGGGCCTCGCCCACCCGGACTAGGGTGGCGCCCTCCTCGACGGCGACATGGAAATCGTGGCTCATCCCCATGGACAGCCATCGAAAGGTGCCGGGCTGGGGATGGCCCCGGCGGAGTGTGTCAAAAAGATGATGAAGATCACGGTAGTAAGGGCGGGAAGCCTCCGCGTCCTGGGCATAGGGGCATAGGCCCATGAGGCCCGTGAGGTTGAGACCGGGCAGGCCGAGCACGGCCTCGGCCAAGGCCTCAGCTGCCGAGGGTGCTACCCCCCCCTTCTGGCCCTCTTCGCCCAGATTCACCTCCAGCAGGATGTCCTTAGCCAACCCCGCTTCCTGAGCGAGCCGGGAGAGGACCTGGGCCAGGCGGAGCGAGTCCACGCCGTCGAGGGAATCAAACATATCCATCGCTTTGCGGGCTTTGTTGGTCTGCAGGCGGCCGATGAAATGAAGCCGAAAGGACCTCCGCGGCCCGGGGCCGAGTGCTTCGAGGTGGGCGGCTCCCTCCTGAACACGGTTTTCCCCCAACAGGACGACGCCAGCCGCGAGCACCTCCCGGATCTCCTCGGGAGAGCGCGTCTTGGCGACCGCCATGAGGGACACGCCGGAAGGATCGCGATCCCTGCGAAGGGCCGCCTGGGTCATGGCGGCCCGCACTTGGTCGACGCGGGACTGGATGGCTCCGTACACCCTCTCCATGGCATCTAGCCTAACGAGCGGAGCCTGGAAAGTCAATGCCAGTCAGGGAGTTGTGCCTGGGCAGGGGCGCGTCTGGCCCGAGCCCTTGATCCCGTGCGTTTCTCCGGATTGTGCCTCGGCGCTTCCCGTCGTATCCTTACTCTGCAGGAGCCACCATGGCGGACCCCTTGGAAATCCTCATCTTATGCGGCAGCCTCCGTTTTGAATCGGTGACGCACCGCGCCCTTGAGGAGGCGGCGAAAGGGGTGGCAGAGGCCGGAGGAGTGCCTCTCTGGGGCGACGGATGGGTGACTCGTCTTCCCATATGCGGGACTGCCCCGGCGGGCGATCCCTGTGTGGCCGAGTTCACCGCCGCCGCAGCCCGCGCCAGCGGGTTCTTGTGGGGCTCTCCCGAATACCACGGGACCGTCTCTGGCCTCCTCAAGAACGCCCTGGATTACCTCACCTTCGAGCACACGGAGGACAAGTGGGTGGGACTCGTGGCCACGGCGGGGGGCCACCAAGGCGCGGGAGCGACTCTCATCACGCTCAGGACGGTGGCTCGCTCGCTCCACCTCTGGACCCCCCCGGACCAGGTTTCCGTGGCCCAGACGGAGCGTGCCCTCTCGCCGGAGGGTGCCTTCGCCGATCCGGCCGTGGCGGCCAAGCTAGGGCACCTCGGCGCCGGCCTCGTGGGCGCCATCCGCCGGTTTCGGGACCCCGCCCTCCCTGTTCCAACTCCCTGACGGACGTCCCTCGCCCTGTTCCATCGCCAGGTTCGGGCCTTTGCGTTTGACAGGAGCCCCCCAGGCGGCCATAGTTATGATGTGAGAGGAGGCGTCCTTGCCGTCCGGTACCACCCTGCGGTTCGACCACATCCCCCTTGAAGACTTTCTGGCCTGCCTCAAGCTCCATGAGACGGATGTTCGGACGGGGTACTTGCCGCCCGCCAGGGCCCTCAAGGAGGCGAGGTTTCAGGCTGCGTGGAAACCTTCGGCCGAAGAGCCACCCGTTTCCCTCAGTCTCTTTCTCCTCCAAGAGACCGACGCCCTATCCCAGCGCAGCGAGGCCTTTCTCCTGGTCCATGCCCCCAGCGGGACCGCCCCCTTCCTGCGAGAGTTGGCTCTTCGCCTCAGGCGGTACCTCCAAACGCGGCAGACACCCTCCCTCTTCCGCCTCGATCCCAGATACGGCTTGGTGACCGGGAGCGCCCTGGACCCCGTGGACCCCTCCGTCAAGTGGGACCGCCCCGGCGCCTATGTCGCTCTCTACCTTACGGAAGATCCCAGCAGCCCCTCCCTCGCGGTCATGGACTATGTGAGCACGGAACACCGCAAGCGGTTCCAGGAGCAGTTCCAGAGGTACAATCAAGTCCCTCCGTCCACACCAAGCCTCCTTAAAGCCACCTTCAAGCGTCTTCTGGGGGGGGCCGCCGAGGTGGAGGCTCCCCGGAAGTTGACCTACCGGCTTCTGGCGGTGCTGGCGGGATTCCTAGCTGAGGAGGGAGTGGCTGCTCCCACAATTTCCATTATTTTCAAAGATCTAGCCTCCTCCGATGGCAAGCGCGTCCTGCTTGACCCTCGCTACGGGGCCTTCTACTCCAGCGGCCAGGACCGTTTTGTCGCATCTCTCGGCGAGCTGGCGTGAGGGCCCTGGTACTCCGCCTCGGCCTGATCGCGGTCTTCTTGTGGGTCTCCGTGGGCTCCCGGGCCATGGAGCTCGTGGTATTCCAGTCCGAGCGCTCCCTGGTGGTGGAGCGGTATGAAGAGCGAGACGGCCAGGCGCTCCTGACCCTGCCTGGGGGCGGCGCTCTGGGAATTCCAGCCTCCCTCGTCCAACACCACTACCCCGGTTACATTCCTCCGCCCGGCCTCTCCAAACCCGAGGAGAAGCTGCCCAAGGATCTGCCCTACCGCGACCTCATCGCCCGATACTGCCAGAAGTACCAGATGGACTGGAAGCTGGTGGCGGCGGTCATCAAGGTGGAGAGCAACTTCAACCCCAACGCCCTCTCGCCCAAGGGAGCCCAGGGCCTCATGCAGCTCATGCCCCAGACCCAGCGCGAGGAAGGGGTGGCCAACCCCTACATACCCGAAGATAACATCCGCGGCGGGGTCCACTACCTGCGCAAGCTGCTGGACGCCTTCCAAGGCGACCTGGAGCTGACCCTGGCAGCGTACAACGCTGGAATCGGACGGGTGCAGGCCCTCAAGGCCGTGCCGCCCATCTCCGAAACCCGTCTTTACGTCTACAAGATCCTTGCCCTCTATCCCACCCTCTGACGTCCACCGGCCGTAACCCTTGCGCTTCGAAGCACCCATCGGGGATACTTGCGCACGAGCCAACGCCACGGGGTTTGAAACGAGCTGGGGCCGCAGAGGGACGTGGGCTGTGAGCGGGCGATAGTGGACGGGGGGTGCAGGTGTTGAGCGAGGCAAGCGAAAACATCAGGTGCCGGGTTCTTCACCTCAACACGGAAAGCTCCATGCGGGGAGGGGAGGTGCAGACCCTTGGCCTGATTCACCATCTGGAGGCCATGGGGTGCAGGTGCACCCTTGTGGCGCGGGACGGGAGCCCTCTCCTGGAGCGGGCATGGGGAGAAGGCCTTCAGGTGGTTCCTTGGAGACCTCGAGGAGAGTGGGACCTCTGGTCGGCCCTGCGGCTAAGGCGCTGGATGTCGGAGTCGGGGACGGTGTTGGTGCATGCCCACACGGCCCACGCATTGAGCTTGGCGCTCATGGCCGCCAAGGGACTCCGCCCCAGGCCAAAGGTGGTGGCGAGCCGAAGGGTCTCCTTCCCGTTGCGTTCCCGCCTCTCCCGATGGAAATACCGGTCCGCCGACGCCCTGGTCGCCGTGAGCGAGGAGGTGCGCCGGAGCCTCATCGCCCAGGGGCTGGACTCCCGGCGCGTCCGTACGATCCACAGCGGAGTAGACCTGGCCCGATTGCGGGACCTGCCCACCCGAAACGTGGCGAGGGATCGCTTCGGCATAGGTCCCGCCCTACGCGCCGTGGGATCCGTGGGGGCGCTCGTCCCCCACAAGGGCCACGCCTTGCTCATCCAGGCGTTGCATGATCTGCGAGGAAAAGGTCTCGCCGCGGAGCTCTTCCTGGCGGGCGATGGGCCCCTGGGGCCCGCGCTAGAGGCCCAGGGACGGGAGATGAGCGTCCCCGTGCACCTTCTGGGCTACCTGCAGAAGCCGGGAGACCTCTACGCGGCGCTCGATGTGCTGGTCCTGCCTTCCCTCTCGGGAGAGGGATCGCCTGGGGTCATCAAGGAGGCGGCCGCCTCCTGCGTGCCCGTGGTGGCCACCGATGTGAGCGGAACCCGGGAGATTCTGAGAGACGGTGTAGAATCCCTCGTGGTGCCGCCGGGGGAGCCAGCGGCCTTGGCGGAGGCTCTGGGGAGGGTCCTGTCCGAGCCGGGCCTCGCCCAGCGCCTCGTGGAAGCGGCCCACCTCAGAGTCCGGGATTTCACCATGGAGCGCATGTCCCAGGCCCACCTGGCCCTTTATCAGGAGCTGGACGCGACCCTTACGTGACGGGGGGGACCCATGGAGCGTAAGGGAACACTTTCCTGAAGAACCGGCGAACCTCTTCAAGGTCGAGGGGCCGGGCGAAGCAGTGGAGCAACCCCGCCGCCTCCCCCGCCGCGAGAATCTCCACCGAGGCCTCTTTGGAAACTCCGGCCAACAGAACGTGAGCCGTGCTTGGGGTCTCGTGGACCTGCCGGCAAACCTCCAGGCCATCCCAGGAGGAGGCATCCAGGTCCACCAGGAAAAGGTGGGGGTCGAAGGTCCCAAGGGCAAGGCCCGCGTCGAAGGCCGAGGCCGCGATGCGCACGTCCAGGGCTTCGGACCACCCCTCCATGTCCTTGGCCAGTCCGCTTCCCTCTTCCACCAGAAGAAGGACCCGGCGCCCGGTTTCCCGGAATTCGGAGGGCAGGGGCATGCCGTGGACTAGAAGAAAGGCGTCCATGTCCTGCCGGCGAATGCGGCGATGGCCGCCTGGAGTGGTGTAGGCCCGGAGCTTGCCCGTCTGGACCCAGTGCCGGATCGTGTAGGGGCTGACCCCGCAGTAGCGTCCCGCTTCCCAAGTGGTGAGGATGGACTTGTGTCCCATGGAAGATGCTCAGCCCTTCGAGCCGGGTCCGCCGGCCTGTTCGGTCAGGACGCGCCCCTGCATGACGCCGCCGTCGTCGACGCGAAGCTGGATTGCGCTCACATCGCCCTGGATGCGTCCCGTGGGGGCGAGGTGCACGTGCCGGCTGGCCCAGATGTCACCTTCCACGACTCCCGCCACCTCCACGTCGCGGGCCCGGATCTTACCCGTAACGCGGCCCCCGTGCACTACGGTCACGAGGGAGGTGGACTGAATGTCGCCGTCCACGGTGCCTTCCACCACCAGATCATCCTCCGTGGTGAGCCGGCCCTTGAAGGTGGCCGTGGCGTCCAGCTTGGTTTCCATGCCGGCCTCCATGTCATGAGTATATCGCAGGAACAGGGGGTTCCGTCCAAATACCAGATGCGCGGGGCTGCGGTATACTCATCTCATGAGGAAGCCTTGGCTCGTCCCGAGCGTCTGCCTGGTCTTGCTCCTCCCCGCACTTCCGGCGTTCTGCCAGGCGGCTCCCGCCGGGATGGACAAAGCGCCGGTGGCCGACGAGGCCCTAGCCTGGGACCGGGATTTCGACCTTCTACTGGAGCTTAAACACGCTCCCACGAAACCCCAGAAGGCGGCCGGCGACGAGCGCGCCGCCCTTCTGAAGGAGCGGGACGGGCTCGCCTCAAAGGTGGCCGAGCTCAAGGCCCGCCTGGCCGCCGTGGAGGGGACCTACACCACGGAGGCGCTGTTGACGGAGATGCTCCGGCAGGACGTGGCGGACATGCAATCGGTGCGGGACAACCTGCGGCGCTGGATCAAGGCCGGCGAGGACCGCATGAATGACATCGACGCGAGGCTCAAGGCTATTGCCCCCCCTGGAGCAAAGTGACGTGCGCATCCTCCTGGCTGAAGACCGCGCGAGTTTGAGGCAAGCCCTGGCTGAGACTCTGCGAAGGGCGGGGTTCGAGGCCTCCGAAGCGGGAGAGGGGAAGGCCGCCATGGCCTTCGTGGAAGAAGGTGGCTATGATCTGGCCCTGTTCGACCTCAAAATGCCCGTCCATAGCGGCCTGGACCTCCTTCGGGCCAGCAAGGCGCGGTGGCCCCTGACGCCCGTGGTGATGCTCACGGCTTACGGATCCGTGGAAGTGGCCGTGGAGGCCATGAAGGTGGGGGCCGCCGATTTTCTCGCCAAGCCCGTGGATCCGGATCACCTTTTGATCGTGGTCCGGCGTGCCATCGAGGTGAACCGTGCGGAGCGGGTGCACGACGCGCTCTCGGCGGATCTCACGCGCTCGCCGGCCTTCCAGGACCTCATCGGCGAGAGCCCCGTCATGCTGCGTGCCCAGGAGGCGGCCCTCAAGCTCGCCGCCACGGACACCACGGGCCTGCTTCTAGGCGAGACGGGGTCGGGCAAGGAACTCTTCGCCCGGGCCATCCACAAGGCAAGTCCCCGGGCGCGGGAGCCCTTCGTGGCCGTGAACTGCGCCGCCATCCCCGGAACTCTCTTAGAGAACGAACTCTTCGGCCATGAGAAGGGAGCCTACACGGGGGCCCACGAGACCCGCATAGGCCGGTTCGAGTTCGCCCGCCACGGAACCATCTTCCTGGATGAGATCGGCGAAATGAGCCCGGACCTCCAAGCCAAGCTCCTTCGGGTGCTCGAGGAGAAGACCTTCACTCGGGTCGGAGGCGTGAGGGCCATTGCCGCGGACGTCCGCATTCTCTGCGCCACCAACCGGGACCTGGAAGCCATGGTGGCCGCCAAGGCTTTCCGCATGGACCTTTACTACCGCCTCAACGCTTTCCCCATCCGCGTGCCCTCTCTTCGGGAGCGCCCCGAGGACATCCCCCTCCTGGTAGCCCATTACGTGGCCCACTTCAGGAGGGAGATGGGCCGTCCCAACCTGGCGCTGCACCCGAAGGCGCTGGCCTACCTCAAGGACCAGCCCTGGCCCGGCAACGTGAGGGAGCTCATGAACCGCCTCGAACGCGCGGCCATCCTCAGCGGCACCGACGGGCTCATGGGGGCGGGACTATTTCGAGGATCCTCCTCGGAGCCGCCACCGGCCCAGGCTCCCCCGCCCTTCCCCGCGGCGGGGGATCCGGAGGCCTGGCTCGCGGCGGAAGAGCGGTGGCGCGCCGCGCAGGTACTCAGGCTCTGCGGGGGAGACGGGCGCCGGGCCGCCCGCCTCCTGGGAATCTCCTCGGGCCGCCTCGCGCGGCTCCTAGGAGAGGGAGAAGGGGCCGAATAACAACGGTCCGCGATTTTTCGTACAATAGGAGACGCCTCGGCCCGCGGGGCCAGTCCCAAAGCGCAAGGGAGAGCCGACACACTGTCTTTTGAGGAGACGTCCATGCCGGAAACAACCGCACAGGCTGCCCCGCCTAAAAAGATTCGATGGGGACTGCTGATCTTCCTGGCCATCGTAGCCCTCCTGATTCTGGGGGGATTCCTCGTGATGGCGGGCTTGGGAGCCCTCATGAAGGGAAAGGCCGTCTCCGTGAAGCCCGATTCGACCCTCGTTCTGGCCATGGACCGCCCTCTCCAGGAGCCCCTTCCCAATCCCCTCATGACGGAGATCTTTCACGCCAAGGTCTACTCCGTCTACGAGCTTGTCTCAGCCCTGGACCGCGCCGCTAAGGATGACCGCATCAAAAGCCTCCTCCTGGACGTGGGCGCGTTCCCCTCGGGTTTTGCCAAAATTCAGGAGCTTCGGGAGGCGGTGGAGCGCTTCAAAGCAAGCAAGAAGCCCGTGTGGGCTTACTTTGAATACGCCGGAAACGGGGGCTATTACCTGTGCGCCTCGGCGGACAAAATCTACACGCCGCCCACCGGCAACCTGCTCCTGAACGGCCTCGCCGCCGAGATCCCCTTTTACCGCGGGACCCTGGACAAGGTCAGGGTGGAGCCAGAGCTCTACCACATCGGAGCCTACAAGTCCTACTCGGACACCTTCATGCTCAAGGAGATGTCCGCGGCCCAGCGGGAGGCCACCAACGCCATCCTGGACAGCCTCTATGGCCAGCTCACGGGAGGTATAGCCACGGGGCGCCATATGGACCTGGCCCAAGTGAGGACCGCCATCGACACGGGGTTTTTCTTCGGCGGCGAGATCCAGAAGGCCGGTTTCGTGGACGGCCTCTGGTACCGGGACCAGGTAGAGGAGGCCCTGAAAAAGCTCAACGGCAACAAGGGCAAGTGGCAGCACGTGGCCATGGACGACTACCTCAAGGATGACCGCGCGGGAACCTCCTCGGGCGCCACGAAGAGCATCGCCCTCGTCCTGGCCAGCGGAGACATCATGTCCGGAGAAGGCTCCGCGCACGTGGCCATGGGCGACACGACCATCGGTTCCGACACCATGGTCAAGTGGCTTCGGAGGGCCGGCGAAAACTCGGACGTGAAGGCCGTCGTGATGCGGGTGGACAGCCCCGGAGGATCGGCCCTCGCGTCGGACGTCATATGGCGCCAGGTGGAGGTCCTGAAGAAGACCAAGCCCGTGGTCGTATCCATGTCCGACGTGGCCGGGTCAGGCGGCTACTACATCGCCATGGGGGCCGATGCCATCGTGGCGGAGCCGGGCACCATCACGGGCTCCATCGGCGTGGTGAGCGGGAAGTTCGTCTTCAAAGGCCTCATGGACTGGATCGACTACAATCAGGAAACCCTCAAGCGGGGCCAGAACGCCGATATCTTCTCGGCCTACAGCCGCTTCACCCCTGACCAGGAGAAGCTCATCCAAAGCCAGATGCAGGGCTTCTACCACGAATTCGTGAGCAAGGCCGCCCAAGGGCGGCACATGGACTATGCCGCCGTGGACAAGGTGGGCCAGGGCCGCATCTGGTCGGGCGAGGACGCCCTCAAGATAGGCCTTGTAGACCGCCTGGGCGGCATCCCCACGGCCATCGCCCTGGCCAAGGAGAAGGCTAAAATCGGCAAAGACGAACCGGTTCGGATCCAGATCTATCCGCGCCCCAAGACGCTCTTTGAGGCTCTCCTCCAGGGCAGTCCAGACGAACTGGGAGGGGCCAAAGCGCCGAGCGGGCTTCCTCCCGAACTTCTCAAGGTCTATCAGGACTACCAATCCATCAAGCCGCTCGTGTCGGAACCCTTTGTTCTTTACACGGAGCAGCGGGTTAAGATGTAACAGCCGCGGTCTCCTGGCCGCTCGCCCCTCCCGCGGGGAGGGGGAGCGCGCCGGGAGGGCCCTTTCCGGGGGGATAGACCGCCTTGAGACTTCACACCTTGTGCTTCGTGGCCGCTTTGTGCGCCGGGGCCCTTTTGCTCAACGCCTGGGCCAAGCCCTTCACCTCAGCTCTGGACTTGGCCGCTCCGCGCCCCGGCGTGCCAGCCGTCCCTTTGCAATTCACCGTGGCGGACCTGCTCAAGCACGCGTTGGACCGGAACGGGCAGCGGTGGCCGCGGCCCGCCTACGAAGCGGCCGTGGAGGCCGTCACGGAAGTGGCCCAGCGCCGCGGCTTCCCCCCCGCGCTCGTGCTGAGCCTCATTCAGGAGGAGAGCCGCTTCCAGTTGGACGCGGTCTCGCCGGCAGGGGCCCTGGGCCTCACTCAGGTGCTGCCCTCCACGGCCGCCGTGGTGGCAGAATGGGAAGGCCTGAAGCCCCCCTCCAAGGCGGATCTCTTCGACCCCGGATTGAACATCCGCCTGGGTTTCTCTTTCCTCTCTTACCTCCAGGAACGCTACGGCTCCCGCGAGACAGCCTTGGCAGTTTACAATGGCGGCCCCGAAATTCTGCGCCTCATGGAGGGAGGAGAGCTGCCTCTGGCCTCCTACCGGCACGCCATTCGAGAGGGGGAAACGAACTACGCCAGGTGGTTGAAATCACCCGGCCTGGTGGAAGGGGGCCGGGAGCCGTCGCCTTGATGCTTCGGGGAAGCTATGCTTGCAGAGAGGGAGGTCCTTATGGCTGAGTCCTTTGATCTTCGCGTCCGAGAAGTCATCGAGCGGATCCGTCCCGCCTTGCAGATGGACGGCGGAGATATCGAGATCGTCTCCATTGACGAGCCCAACTTGAAGGTTCGCCTCGTGGGCGCCTGCCACGGCTGTCCGAGCGCCACCTACACGCTCTACCAGGGGGTCTACGGCGAGCTCAAGCGCCACATTCCCGAGTTCGGCGAGCTCCAGGCGGTCTAGGCGTGTCCGGCTGCGTGCCGGGGGATGTCCGGCAGGACCTCCTCGGCCTAGCCCGCCGCTCCATCCACGCGCTCCTTACGGAGAAGCGCCTGCTCGTCCGGGGCGCCGATTACGGCATCCTCGCCCCGGAACCACGAGGGGCCTTCGTCACCCTCCACTCGCTCGGAGGAGATCTCCGCGGATGCATCGGCACCATCGTCCCCACAGGCCCTCTGGATGAAACGGTTAGCCGCATGGCAGTGGCGGCCGCTGTGGAGGACCCCAGATTCGACCCCGTTACCCCCGGTGAGCTCCCCGGCCTCAGCATCGAAATTTCTGCCTTGACCGTCCCCGAACCCGCCCAAGTGGACCAGATCGTAGTGGGCCGCCACGGCCTTATCGTCACCCGGGGACGCCGCAAGGGCCTTCTCCTGCCCCAGGTTGCGCCCGAATGGGGGTGGAACCGCCTCCAGTTTCTTGACCACACCTGCCGGAAGGCGGGCCTTCCAGCGGGTGCGTGGCACGAGGAAGGGACCCTCGTTGAATGGTTCGAGGCGGAGGTATGGGGGGAGCACCCCTCCTCCTGAGGGTTGCTGGACAGTATTCGTCCCCAAAGCGCCAGAAAACACCAGGCGCCGGAAGGCACCATGCCTCCGGGGCCCTTGTGCGTTGGAAGGAAAAAATAAGGGGGGCCGAAGCCCCCCTTTGATGCGACGGTTGGAGGAGCAGACTATCTACTTCGTGCCCTGCTTCGCCGCAGCGGCCGGGGTGGTGTTCCACCAGGAGCCGCCGGGGCCGAAGTATTTCACGAGGTAGTTGGCGAGGCCCACCGGGGCGCCGTTCATGTAGCCCGCGCCGAACTTGTTGTTGGGGGAGCTGTTGTCGATCTGGATGTCGGTCCAGATGCGCACTTGGTTTCGGTGGCAGGAAGAAGCGCAGGCGTTCACGTTGCCCGTGCCGCCGTAGGCCAAGCCGGTGACGTCTTTGTAAGCGATGGTGTCCTCGGGCCGGGCGGGGAGGAAGGTGTGGGAGAAGCCGCTCACGTCCCCGTGTCCGGCGGTTGGAGCCATGTGGCAAGTGACGCAGCGGGACTGGCCCAAGGTTCGGCCCGTGCCATCGGGATTGGCCGCACCGTAAGGGTGGTGCGTGTGGGATTCGATGGCGTCGCGGATGTTGTCGGGAATGGGGGCCTCGAAGCCCGATTTTTTCCATTTCACAATCATGGTGCTGGTGATGTTCTTGGTGGGTACGAAGTAGGGTGCGTGGTGGCAGGCCATGCAGAAGCTGTCGTCGTCCACGTTCGTGTTGGGGTAAGTTACGCCGCTGCGGGTGATGGAGTCGTAGACCTGGGAGTCGTTCTGAGTCAACTGGTGGGCTTCGTGGCAGTCGTTGCACGCGATGCCGTGCGAACCCTGGTAGTGAGCGCTGCTGGTGAAATCGTCGATCCGAGCCGAAACGTAGTGGACGCCATCTGGCCACTTGCCGCCCGTGAACACCTGGTACTGGCTCAGCGGATCGGGCGGGTTTGAGATGATGAAGGGCTTGTTGTTCACTTCATCATAAGGGAATCCCCAGAACTTGGTGGGGGCGGAGGCCACTTGGACGTGGCACTGGAGGCAGACTTCGGAGCGCTGCTGGTTGTTGGTGATGTCATTCGGATTGAGGATCTTGGTGATGTCGCCGTTGCCCGCCACGTGAGCGGAGCCGGGCCCGTGGCAGCTCTCGCAGCCGATGCCCGCGATGTCGGGCCTGCCGTCGCCGTCCAGGTCAGGATAGTCGGGACTTCCCTGGGGAACGAGGACCGCCGGGTAGGGATGCATCACCTTCTCGCCCTGGGCCGTCACTTCAACGCTCTTGATGCCCGTCACGTGGCAGCCCGCGCAGGTGGCAAGGTAGTTCTGCCCCTGCAAGGGAACCAGCGCCGAGCTCGCGATGCCGGGCGCGAATTTAGGCACGTTGCCCGAGTACCAACTGCTGGCGTTGCTCGTCCATGCCGTCCCGCCCCAAACCACGGGAGCAAAGTAGATGGAGGCGCTGGAACCGTTGGACCGGTCGCTGACAGGGATGCGGACCATATACCGCTGGCCGTTGCCCACCGCCATGCCGGCCCAGGTGGCCACCACCTGCATCTTCAAGCCCGAAGGGCCGAGCTGAACCCAGTATGTGTCGTTGGCCGCGTTGTAGGACAGGATGGGGGCATTGGGCTTAAGGCTGTCAAACGGTGTACCGGTCTGGGTATTGAAGTCCAGGCCCATCATGAAATCGTCCTGCGCCCCGCCGAGGGAATTGGCGAGCACGCCCTTTTCAGGCTGAAGGGTGTACTGTCCCATGGGCTGCCGGAGAGCATTGGGATGTTTGGTGCCAAGAAAGGCCGATGCCTGGGTATGGCAGCTAAGGCAGGTGGCGCTTCCCACGTAGACGCCGGCGTCGATCTGGGCCTTGGTGTACATGGTGTTCATGGCTTTCTGAATGCTCTGCTCCTGCGCCACCGGTACGTAGACGGCGCCGCCTGCCATGGATTGAGCCTTGACCCCCATGGAGCCCGCGACGAGGGTCACGACCGGGATGGCCATCAAAAGTCGCTTCATTAGAACCTCCTCTTCTCTCAAACCTTGGCGCGCCAAGGGTCAGTCATCCTTCAGGTTGGGATCGTGGTTCGAGCCGTGGATCGCGATGTGGCAAGTCTGGCACGCCCGGAATTTGGGATTGGAGATGTTGTGGAACGACGGCACACCCATATGGCACTCGAGGCAGAGGTCCGCCACGCGCGAGCGGGTGAGCATCTTGGGGTTGGTGGACCCGTGGGGAGTGTGGCACTGGAGACAGCCGTTCACGTTGCGCGGCGGGTGCGGGTAGATGAAGGGGCCGCCCTTGTCCAGGTGGCACTCCAGGCAGGCGCCGTCCTTCCACTCGCGGAGGCGCCCGGTCCGGTTCTCGCCGTGGACCGTGTGGCAAGCGGTGCAGTCGAAGGGCTTGTCGCCCTGGCGGTGGGCGAAAGGAAGCTTGAAGGCAGCCGCGATGTCCCCGTGGCATTTGGCGCACAGGACCGCGGGGGCCTCGGCGAGGAGGGGCTTGGCCGGGGCCTGTGTGTGACCGGGCGTGTGGCAATCCAGGCACACTACACCGTTCCGGGGGTGGGCCGGGAGGTTAAGGGCCATGAGCGCCTCGGCCTTGGGGTGGCAGGCGATACAAGCGTCCTGCTTCGGGATGCGGTTGATGTTGCTCTTGCTCGGGTCCTTGGCGTGAGCCGCCCCAGGGCCGTGGCATCCTTCGCAGGCCTTATTAAGCATGTCGCTCGACCGGGCCGCCATGGCGGTGCCGTGCTCTCCCGCCTGGAAGGCCTTCACCGTGTCCTCGTGGCAGGTGGCGCAGGTTTGGGCCCCTACGAGGCCTCCCCCCTTGGCGTCCTCGGCCCGCAAGCCCAGCGCGAGGGCGGCCAGCGCCACGCCGACGGTGGTTACTGTGATGAACAATCGTCCGCGCGCCATTAGAACCTCCACCGGAGAATCACGCCGTAGCGTCTCACGTAGTAGTTGTTCAGAGAAGAGAAGTCTTCGGCGTAAGAGTGGTACTGCCCGAACAGGACGAACTGAGTCCCCTTGGGGCCGTCGATGGTTGCCCTGAGGTCCGCACCCCACGTCTCAAGGGGAAAACTCTGCCCGCGGTCCCGCACCTTGGTAAGGTCGCCGTCCAGGCGGACCTTGCCGGCGGTGAAGAAGGTGTTGGCCGTGAGGGTGTACATGTCCACGCCGTAGACGGACATGTCGGGCTGGCCGCCGGGGAGGAAGATGTTGGTGTGCGAGTCGTAGGTGAAGGTATCGGCCGCGAGGCCGAATCCCGCGTTGCCAGCGGAATTGGCCCAGTTGGCGAAGGCCCCGAAGGACTGCGCTTGGCGCTTGGCGAGGGCTTGGCTGGCGGGGTTCTCGGCCCACTCCCAGCGTGCCCTGGCGCCCACGGTCCATCCCGCACCCAGCCGGGAGGAGACCTTGAAGGTGAACCGCTCCACCAGGTCGGGATCGGTGCGGAATACGTAGCTGGAGAAGGTGCCGTGCTCATATTCGGCGTTGACCCGGAGCAGGGGAGTGCGGGACCAGCTTCCCCCCACGTACCACCCGTTGCCGGTGCGCTTCACGTTTTCGCCCGGGTCTCCGGTCTCCCGGCTCCACGAGATGTCGCGGGAGCCGCCCTGGTATCCGGCGAAGACGGCCCAGCCCATGCCCTGCTTCTCGATCTCGATGCGGCTCGTGGTGTCCTTCACGTCGAAGAATCCGTTGTCGTTCACGGGGGTGTTGAGCACAAGATCGCGGCCGGGCACGCCCAACTGAAGGAGATAGTTTCCGAAGAGGTTCGAGTCCTGGGTCGTGTCGCGATAATCACCCGCGACGCGGACGGACCACCCCGCCCCGATGTGGAACGCCGCGTCCACATTGGCCGCCTTGTTGTCCTGCTTTCCCGCGCCGGTGGTGTCGCCGAGCCAGCGGAACTGGCCGGCGTTGGGCGCCACGTCGTAGACCGTGAGCCGGGTTCCGTTGCTGTCCATGCTCGACTTACTGTAGAACAGGGACCCGGCCACATCCACCCAGTCGTTGTGGTAGCTGGCGATGAAGCGGCTGGAGGGGATGTTGGTGCGGTCCTTGCGGGGTGTGGACAGGCCCGCCAGGCTGCTGTTGCTCGTCCCGAAGAGAGCCTGGCTTCCGTTAGGCGACCAGCGGTCTTGGCGCTCGTAGCGCGAGAAGGCCTGCTCGAAGGAGAGGTAAACGGGCAGGGTTTTGGTCTCGATCTTGATCGAGGCCTCCTTCATATCCTGATCATAGGTGTTCCGGGTCGGGAAGACGTTGTTCTGTCCGAATATACCCCGGTCCACGTAACCCTCTTTCTTGTAATACCGCAGATTGAGGGTGAGGCGGGCGGCGGACCATCCGTCGTAGACCACCGAGCCACGCCAGCGCTCGATATCCCAACGGCTGCGCCTGTTGGCCTCGTCTCCGCTGGCCAGCGCGTAGAAGTCCGTCTGCTTGTCATAGCCCAGGTTAAAGGTCCAGCCGCCGCCGGGGCGGAAAAACAGCGATCCGTGCTGCGCGGGTTCCGCGCCACCGAAGCCCCAGGCCTTCACCGAGAAAACCTCTTGCCCCTGCTTCGGGGCATAGGCCAAGGTGAAGTCGTCCAGGACGAAGCCCTTATGCTGCCCGTACTGGGTGATAAAGGAATCTTCGTTGCCCGTTGAGTTTTGCCAGACGTAACCGGCTCCGATCTCGCCGGTCCACTGAGCCCACAGCGGGACCGAGGAGGCGGAAGCCAAGAGGCAAAGCCCCACGGCGGCTCCCATTAGGATTCTTCGCTTCACCGTCATCTCCTTAAAAATCCTCCGCCCTTTTTTTGGAACAGCCTCAAGATCCTCCACCACCTTTCTCCAAGAGTTGGCACGCTCCACTACCCAACCAGTGTGCATACTTTTGGGGCAATGGGCCCTCCTTGTAAAGGGGTCAAGGGCACGCCACCACTGACATGGGGTATTTACCCCTCTTTGGCTATATCACGCGCCACGACCCTCATCCATCAGCCATAGTGTATATGACCTCACCACCATAGTCCAGCTTTCGGGTGGTCTCGCCCACCTCCGGTGCCTGCTCAAACTTTCAACCCTAATCTTGCTAGATCATAGCGGTTTGCCAGGCCATGTGCCAGCAGCGGTGCGGCACCGCCCGGCGCGAATGCCGGGCGATGGGAGCCTGGTTCGTCCGATCGCCTGCCGCGCGACAGACCTAAGAGGGATCAGGCCTCCGCCTGCCGCAGGGCCAGATGGGCGGCTCCGAGGGCTCCCGTGAGCTGAGGACGTTCGGGGATCTGGAAGGCCAGGCCCAGGTGAGATTGAAGGCAGTCCACCAGATCGGGGTTGAGGGCGCCGCCGCCCGAGAACACGGCGGGGCCGTCGGCGCCCACCATCCGAACCATCCCCGCCAAGCGCTGGGCTAACGCCTGGTGGACCGCGTGAGCAATATCGGGAACCGCCTCTCCCTGGGAGATGAGGGAGATCACTTCGCTCTCCGCAAAGACCGTGCAGGTGGAGGTCATGGTCAGCGGCCTCCTGGCCAATAAACCCGCAGGGCCGAGGCCCCCCAGGCCCGTTCCGAGGATGCCGGCCATGACGGCCAGGAACCGCCCCGTGCCCGCCGCGCACTTGTCGTTCATGGTGAAGTCTTGGACCTCTCCCGAAAGGCCCATCCGAATAGCTTTGCTGTCCTGCCCGCCCACGTCCACTACGAGCTTGGCGCCGGGGAAGAGGACGGAGGCTCCTCGTGCGTGGCAGGTGATCTCCGTGATCCGGCGGGCAGCGAAGTCCAAGGCGGCGCGGCCGTAGCCCGTGCCCACGACGGTAGCCAACTCGCCTGCCTCCGCGCCCGCTTCCGCGAGGGCCGCATTAAGAGCCTCGCGGCCCACGCCGTTCAGGTTCGGTGTGGAAGGAAGAAGGCTCGATCCGCGCACGCGCCCGTCACGGTCCAAGACCACCGCCTTGGCCGTGGCCGAGCCCACGTCCACGCCCGCCACCAGGAGTTTCTCCGCCATGCCGCCTCCCTCCATCCTGACCGCCGCGTCAGCCGTCGAGGGACTCGAAGAACGCCGTAAGACGGGTCTTGGCCTGCTCCTCGGACCACGTCCTGAAGTCCGTCATGTCCCCTTCCAGAACCACGCTCTTGATTCCGAGGCGCTGGGCCAGGGCCTGCCTCAAGTCGTATTGGCCCACGGAATAGGGTTTACAGGAGCGTGCAGAATGCAACACCAGGCCGTCCACCTGGTAGTCCCTCCCCATGGTCTCCATGAGGCCGAGGCGGTAGTTGAGCCCTCGGTTCAGGAAAATCAGGGTATAGGTCTTGGCGAGGGACCCGAAAGGATCGGCGAGGTCAAGGTAGTGGGTCGTTTCGGCCCAGGCGTTGGGATAGGTGCCCGCCACGCCAGCGCAGTGGTGCTCGGCGAAGAGGCGGCTCAGGGGTGCCAGCGCGAACCAGATGGCGATGTTGTCCCACATAAGCCGGTGGCGCTCGCCCGGGACCGCCGCCACGCCCTGGGACACGCGCTGCCGTAGCTCGGCGAGCAGGCCTTCGTAGTAGCGCTCGCATGACGGCAGGCCGCGCAGGGAGACCACGGGCGCCAGGTGCACGAAGGCGTCGAAGACGGTCATGGGGGCGGGCCTGTGGCGCATGGTGGCCAGCACCTCTCCCCACAGGGCCGAAGCCCTCATGGAGGAGCTCAGCACCTCGCGGAAACGCTCCTCCCGAAACTCCCGGCCGGTGATGTGCTCCAGAGCGGGCACGGCGTCCTTGATCTGCCCCGCCACGTAATCGAAGACCTCGGGGGTGCCCTCGCCCGAGGCGATGAAGGGCGTGTCCAGCATCACCAGGGGGATTCCCTCACTGTGAGAGAGCTCCTTGAACCAGTACAGGATGGTCTGGCAGATGTTGTTGGTGCAGAAGAGCACGTCGGGGCGGGGAAGCCTGCCCGCGGGTGTAAGGCCCGAAAGGGCGTGGCCCAGGTCAATGCGGGCGTAGGAGCATAGGTCCCGGGAGAATCCGGCCGTTTCGGCGCGAGCGCAGATCTCCGGGCCCATTCGCCTGGCCCCGCACAGGGCCGCGTGGTTCTCAGGGTACACGGTGTAGCAACCGAAGGCCCGCAAGAGCTCAACAGGGGCGCCGCTGGTGACCCATGCCACGGGGCGGGCGCCCTCCGCGTAGCGGGCGAGGGCGTAGTGCCTCGTCATAAGACCTCTTAGACGCCTCGTGCTCTCTAGGGGCGGCCCCAGGGGAGATTCTCCGCGGGGTCTCGCGAGAGGCCGCCGCTCCCTGGCCTTCAAAAGGACGGGGAGGGCCACGTCCTTCATCCACCTGAAGCGCAGTTCGCTGGCCACCCTCACGGCAGGGACTCCAGGAAGGCTTCCACGCGCGTCATCATTCCCGCCGGGGTGGTGCTCCCCAGTTCTGTTTCCACGATTAAGACGGGGATGCCGCGGGCCCGCATGGCCCTTGCGAGGGAAGGAATCTGGAAAAGCTCGGGTTCGCAAAATTTGAGAGCCAGAAACACGACGCCCCGCGCGCCCGACCGCTCCACCCGCTCCGCCAGAAAGGCTGTGCGATCTTCCACGCCGTCGCCCGTGGTGCAGCAGGGCGGAAGGGCGAGAAGCCGCTCGGCCATGGCTGTCCAAGGAGCTCCGGATTCAGCGCTCGATGTCTTCAGGAAGCGCCTCCCGCAGGCAAGAAGATCATCCTCCACTAGGGCGGCGCCCAGGGCATCCAGCCTCGCCGCCAGATCGCTGGGTGCGGGGGTGACCCCCGAGAGGACGAGGGGCACGCCCCGCCCGCGCCGCCCCGCGTGGGCTGCCATGAAGGCCTCCAGGTGGAGGACCGCATCCTCGGGCCAAAGATATTCACAGGTCCGCACCGCGCCGTAGAACTCTTCGTTGGTGGCGTCCAGGTCGCCCCTAGCCCGAAGGTCGTACATGCGTCTTAGGGCGGAGGCTCGGCCGCCGCCTAGGGCGAGGGCTTCTTCAAGGGCCCCGTCGCGGAGGGGGCCCGCGAGGGGTGTCAATTCCGCCGACAGCCTTCGAAGCTGGGCTTCAAGAAACTCAGTCGCCCGCTGCCCCTCCCGCGATCGTGGCAAGTAGAAGAAGAGGCACGGCCTTGGCTCGTGGACCAGATCCCTCACGAGCGAGCCCAGGTTTTGAATCGAATCGCAGGTGTGGGGAAACAGGAGGAAGTCCGCCACAGCGAGGCCCCCCGACAGAAGGAACTCCAACCCCTGTCTGACGACGCCGCAGACATAGCTCTGCAGGTGCGCCCCCGCCAACGCCTGGCCCGCAGGCGGATCCCACACTTCAGCGGGACAGACCCCGTGTGCCCACAGGATCTCCGCCGGATACCGGGCTGGCCAGACGGCCGCCACCTTGCGCCCCGCGGCCTTTTGCCCTAGCAAATAGGTCGTCCTGCCCATGGCGCCTCCACTGCGGACAGTGTGGCCCTAGCCGCTCTCCGATGCAAAGGGAGGGGTCCAGCACGGCGGTAGACGTGAGAAGAGGTTGTCAGGAACACCGCAACACCTATCACGGAAAGGGGCAAAAAAGCATTTGAAGCCCCCGTGCCTCCGGGGTATGCTCGATCCGTGCCACGGAGGCGGTGCATGCCGGATGCGGTGCTCGTGATCGACCAGGGAACGACGGGGAGCACGGCGCTGGTTTTCTCGCGCGAGGGGGCCGTCCTGGGGCGCGCCTATGCTGAAATCGCCAACCGCTTCCCGCGGCCCGGCTGGGTGGAGCAGGATGCCGAGGAGATCTGGGATACGAGCCGCCGCGTCATGGGTCAGGCCCTGCGCGGCGCGCGCCTTTCTCCGCGGGAAGTGAAGGCCATCGGCATCACTAACCAGCGCGAGACCACGATCCTGTGGGACCGGCTCACGGGGCAGCCGGTTTACCCGGCCGTGGTTTGGCAGAGCCGACAGAACGCGCAGGTGTGCGAGCGGCTGCGCGGAGAGGGCCACGAGCCCGAGGTGCGGCGCAAGACCGGTCTCCTCCTGGACGCCTATTTCTCAGGGACCAAACTACGATGGATCCTGGATGCCCGGCCCGGGCTTGAACCCCGGGCGCGGCACGGGGACATTCTCTTTGGAACCGTCGACACCTGGCTATTATGGAAGCTCACCGGCGGCAAGGTCCATGCCACGGATCCCACCAACGCCTCCCGCACGCTCCTGTACGACATCCACGCCCGGCGATGGGACGAGGGACTCTGCGGCCTCTTGGGCGTGCCTGCGGCCATGCTCCCGGAGGTGAAACCCTCCTCGGGGTTCTTGGGCGAAACGCAGCCAGCGGACGGCCTGCCGGGAGGAATTCCTCTGGCCGGCATGGCGGGCGACCAGCAGGCCGCCCTTTACGGCCAGCACTGCTGGGAGCCCGGCCAGACCAAAAACACTTACGGCACCGGGTGCTTCCTCCTGATGAACATGGGCCGCCACCACCCCATCAGCGAAGGCGGCCTGCTCACCACCCTCTGCTGCGGGCCAAAGGGCGAGCCGGCCTATGCCCTGGAGGGATCGGTCTTCACGGCCGGCGCGGCCGTCCAGTGGCTGCGGGACGGCCTGGGGATCATCGCCAGCGCCGGCGAAACCGAGGCCCTGGCGCGCACCGTCCCGGACGCGGGCGGCGTCTACATGGTCCCCGCCTTCACCGGATTGGGCGCGCCCTACTGGGATATGAAGGCGCGCGGTGCCCTGGTGGGGCTCACGCGAGGCGCCAGCCGGGCCCACGTCATCCGGGCCACGCTGGAGAGCATGGCCTACCAGACGCGAGATGTGGTGGAGGTCATGAACGCGGACTCGGGCATTCCCATCCGCGACCTGAGGGTGGACGGAGGGGCCGCCGCCAACGATCTGCTCATGCAGTTCCAGGCCGACATCCTGGGGGTGCCCGTGGAGCGCCCCGCGCTGGTGGAGACCACGGCGGCCGGCGCGGCCTTTCTCGCGGGACTCGCCGTGGGGTTTTGGCAGGGCCCCGAGGATCTGGCTCAGGCACGGCGGCGCGAGAGGACCTTCCTGCCCGCCATGACGCCGCCGGACCGGGACGCCCTCTATGAAGGCTGGAAGAAAGCCGTGCGGCAGGCGAGGGCGAGATGAGGGGAAGACCGTGAGCGGCATCCAAACGATGACAGGTACGCTGAGGACGAGCGATGCCCAGGCCCTTGCTTGGCGAGGACGGGTGCCCGAAAATCCGCGGGGAATTGTGCTCTTCGTTCATGGACTTGCTGAGCACTCGGGCCGCTACCAGAGGACGGCAGAGCACTTCGCCGGCCTTGGCTTCGCCTGCTACGGTTTCGATCTGCGCGGCCACGGAGCCAGCCAGGGGCGGCGCGTCCACGTGGACGCTTTCGATGACTACGTGAAGGATGTGGACGCGGCCCTCGCCCTTGTTGGCGGCCGCCACCCTGCGCTGCCTTGCTTTCTGGTGGGCCATTCCATGGGAGGCCTCATCACCATCCGCTTTGTCTTGGCCAAACCCGGCACCATAGCGGGAGCCGTGGTCTCTTCTCCCCTGCTCGCTCCGCACCCGAGCGCCGTGCCCTCCGCCGGGACCCGCCTGGCGGCGGGCCTGCTGTCTAAGGTCGCCCCCGGCCTTTTGATTCCCAGCGGCCTCGATTCGAACGCTCTCTCTCGCGACCGGGCCATCGTGGACGCCTACGTGACCGACCCGCTGGTGTCCAGCAAGGTGTCAGCGCGATGGTTCGTCGCCACCATGGCGGCGGCCGCTGAAGCACGTGCGCAAGCGCCAGCGCTGCGGACACCCATGCTCCTCATGCAGTCGGGCGGAGACCGGCTCGTGGACCCCGAAGCCACGCGGTGCTGGGCCGAGGCCGCGCCGCCCCAGTTCCTTCAGTTCATCTGGTGGGAAGGCTTCTACCACGAGATGTTCAACGAGCCCGAGCGCCAGCGCGTCTTCGGCAGCGTCGAGGCATGGCTGCTGGAAACGATGGCGAACGCCAAAGCGCCATAGCCGGCGCGATCCCCCTTCCCAGAGAATAAGGAAAAGGGGGCCACTCAGCGGATCATCCCTTCAGTGGTTCGGTTTCCCCTCGCGAAAACGGCACAGATGCGGGGCCGCACGCTCCTACCATGATGAAGATATCACCCCTTGTGCGCCAATGACCGGCGAGACAACCAAGTGCGCATTCGACCCTTCGTACTCGTAGACTTGGTATACTAAAATTAGGCCAGATGGGAGGCCGTGCTTGAAACATGGGAATGCGCATCCGCCAACCGCCTTTCGTGCCTTAATGGACTCGGCAGCGGCGACCATTTTTATCCTGCAAAACGAGCACTTCGCCGAGGTCAACGCAGCCGCGGAGGCGTTGACGGGCTACAGCCGCGACGAGCTGCTGGCCATGCACTTCTTGGAAGTAGTCCACCCGGAATTCAGAGATCTCGTGGGATCCCGGGCTGCCGCCCGGGTTAGAGGGGAGAACCCGCCCCAGCGTTACGAGTTCAAAATTCTGCGGAAGGATGGTGAAGAGCGCTGGATTGACCTCACCGTCGGCCGTACCACGTTTCGAGGGCGGCCCGCCCTCATCGATTCCGTGTGGGACGTAACGGAGCGCAAGCGGGCCGAGGCCAAGCTCGCCCAGCAGAACCGCCTCTACCGCACGCTCTCGGCCATCAACCAGGTGCTCGTGCGGGCCGGGAATCCGGAGGAAATGCTCGCCGAAACTTGCCGCATCCTGGTGGAGACCGGCGGGTACCGGCTGGCGTGGGTTGGAGTTCCGCAGCCGTCCAGCGGGCTCGTCCTGCCAGCATTCCGCGCGGGGGTAGCTTCGCAGTACCTGGACGTTATGGACATTCGCTTGGACGAATCGGGAGGGCAGGCTCCGGTCATCCGCTGTCTTCGCCAAGGCCGGGTAGCCGTCGTCCAGAACACGCAGGAAGATCCGGCCTTCGGCCCATGGCAAGAGCCGGCCCGGACGCACGGGTTGCTCTCCGCGGCTGCATTTCCGCTGCGGGTGCGGGGGGAGGTGGTCAGCGCCTTGGGGGTGTACGCTAGCGAGCCCAACGCCTTCGGCCCCGAGGAAACGGCCTTGCTGGAGGAGCTGGCGGGGGACTTGGAGTACGCGCTGACGGCCTTCCAGGACCGCCGCGAGAGGGAAACGGCCGAGACGGCCCTCCGGGAAAGCGAGACCCGGTTTCGTCTGCTCTTCGAGCGGAACGTGGCGGGAGTGTTCCGCACTACGCAAGAGGGCCAAATCCTTGACTGCAATGAGTCTTTTGCGCGCATCTTTGGCGCGGAGTCCGAAGAGGAGATGAAGCGCCATTCAGCCATAGAGGTGTTTCCGTCTCCAGAAGACCGCCGGGCCTACCTCGCTGACCTGCACCCCGGGGGCCAGCTCACCAATGTTGAGTGGTTGGGCCGGCGGTTAGACGGTTCGCCCATCTGGCTTCTCGAGAACGTCACCCTCGTGGAAGATCCCCGCTTCGAGATGCCGGTTATGGAAGGAACCATGATCGACATCACCGAGCTCAAGGCGGCGGAGCAGGCCCTTCGGGAGAGCGAAGCCCGCTTCAGGACCCTGGCGGAAACGAGTGCTGCGGGCATCCTGGTCTTCCAGGGGGACCATTTCGTCTACGCCAACCCTTCCGTCTTGCAGATCGGAGAGAGCAGCGAGGAGGAACTTAAGGCGATGGCCTTCTGGGCCGCCGCTCACCCACGGTTTCAGGAGCAGGTGTGCGAGTTGGGCCATGCCTGCCTCGCGGGGGAGTTCGCTCCGAGGCGCTTCGAGTTGCAGATCGTGACCAAGCGGGGCCGCACCCGCTGGGTGGATTGCACGCTGGCCCGCGCGCAGATGGGCGGCCGGCCGGCCGGAGTCGTCACCCTCGTGGACATCACCGAGCGCCGGCGAGCGGAGCGGCTCCAGACGGCGCTCTACGCCATCGCCCAGGCCTCGCTCCTTTCCGATTCACTGAACCAGTTCCTGCCCGCGGTCCATGAAGCCCTGAAACAGATCGTTCCCTGCAGGAACTTCTGCGTGACTCTGGCGGACGCCGCCGAGGGCGGGCTCGGCTGCGCCTACGTGGAGGACGAGAAGCAGCCGGGCGTGGCCGAGCTGAGGGAGGCGAAAGGCGCGGTGGAATGGGTCATGCGGCGGGGCGAGCCCCTGCTGGCGGACCGGACCAGACTTTCAGAGCTCGCCGCTTCGGGCGAGATCTCCCCCGACCCCGCCGGGTGCACGGGCTGGCTGGGTGTTCCGCTCCGGCTCAAGGACCGCGTTCTAGGCGTCATGGGGGTGTGGTCCTACCGGAAGGTTGCGCGCTTCGAGGCTCACCACCAGAAGGCCCTCACCCTGGTGGCAGGCCAGGTGGCCATGGCCATCGAGCGCATGCGCGGCGAGGAGGCGCTCAGGGAGAGCGAGCAAAAGTTCCGCATGCTCGCCGAAAGCAGCGCCGCGGGCATTCTCATCTACCAGAGCGAACAGATCCTGTATGGCAACCCTGCGGCTTGGGCGATGACCGGATACTCCCGCGATGAGTTCTCTCGGCTTAAATTTTGGGAACTGGTCCACCCCGACCACCGAGAGATGGTCAAGGCCCGGGGGATGGCCAGGCAAAGAGGAGAAAACGTCCCACCGCGTTACGAATTCATGATCGTCACCAAGGGCGGCGAGGCCCGGTGGGTAGACTACACCGCGGGACTGATCTCCTATGGCGGCCAGAAGGCGAGCGTTGGCATGGCTTTCGACGTTACCGAGCGCAAGAAGGCCGAGGCGCGGCTCGCCCACCTAGCGCACTACGACACCCTCACGGGCCTGCCCAACCGGGCCCTC
Source organism: Acidobacteriota bacterium (assembly GCA_037445535.1). Taxonomy (GTDB): domain Bacteria; phylum Acidobacteriota; class UBA4820; order UBA4820; family DSQY01; genus JAKAJA01. Next base: position 138,506 of record JBBIKI010000001.1, read on the forward strand.
CTTTACGACCGGCTCGGCCGGCACCTGGAACGGTGCGCCCAAGAGAGCGAACGGCTCGCGGTGATCTGCCTGGGCCTGGACCGGTTCAAGGAGATCAACGACACGGCTGGCCAGGAGGTAGGAGATGAGCTCTTGAGGGAAACCGGCCGTCGGCTGGCGCTCCACATGGAGACCTTGGGCGAGGTGGCCCGGTTGGGCAGCGATGAGTTCGTGCTCGTCTTGGCCGGATCGGAGAACGCTGGAAAGGTAGACTCATGCCTGCGCTCACTCTTGGAAGGTTTTCGGCGGCCCATGAGGGCGGGCTCGTGTGATTTCCACCTCGGTTTCTCCGCGGGCGTGAGCTTCTATCCAGAAGACGCGGCCGCCCCCGAGGGCTTGCTGAGGCGCGCCGACATCGCCATGTCAAGGGCAAAAAGCATGGGAGGCGGAAGTGTCGAGTTTTTTACGGAAACAATGAGCCTTCTTGTTTCGGAGCGGGCAGATTTGCGCCAACGGCTGCGGCGTGCGCTAGCCAATGGGGAGCTTGAGGCCTACTACCAACCCATCATGGAGAGCTCGAGCGGGCTCATCACGAGCACCGAGGCGCTCATCCGGTGGCGGCAGCGGGACGGCGAGATGATCCTGCCCGGCCGGTTTATCGGTGTGGCGGAAGAAACGGAGCTGATTCTCTCCCTCGACCAATGGATGCTCCGGACCGCCTGTTCGCAACGCAAAGCGTGGAACGACAAGGGTTTCCCCGCAATTCCCGTCTCCGTGAACCTTTCAGCGCGCCAGTTTTTGCGGCCGGGCGTGAGCGAAATGGTGAAACGCATCCTTGATGAGACCGGGCTTCCTCCCTCGCAGCTCGTGCTCGAGATCACAGAAGCCACGGCCATGTGGGACGTCACCAGCACCATCTCCCTTCTTCAAGAACTCAAGGAGATGGGCGTGGACACGGCGATCGACGACTTCGGGTCGGGGTATTCCTCCCTCATGTACTTGAAACAGCTCCCTGTCCGCTTCCTCAAAGTCCCCCAGCTCTTCATCCAGGAATTGCCTCTCAATCTCAGTGATGTGGCGATCGTGCGGGCCATCATCGGCATGGCTCACGGCCTGCATCTCTCGGTGACCGCCGAGGGGGTGGCAACCCGCGAGCAGCTGGAGTTTCTCGCTGGGATCGGATGTGACATGGTTCAAGGTTTTTTCTGCTGCCATCCCCTGCCAGCCTGCTCGCTCAGCGAGATTCTAGCCCGATAAGCACTCAAATCCTTGCCAGCGGGAGAGCCTGCACCACGGTCTGGAGCTTCGTGATCGCGTCGAGGTAACGCCGGAAGTAAACACCTGAGATATAGGCCTGGACGGCGTATCCCAGTATGGGATCGTTATGAAGGGTACGGTTAAAGACGTCGGCGCGGACGCGCATGAGCGTGGTCTTCTCTTCGCATTGTGCCTCCAGGGCGTACGTGTTGCGCCCGGAGCAAAGACACGTACCGAAGATCTCGCCGGGCATGACGTCATCCACGTGCAGGGTCACGCCTCCGGAGACGCCGCGCAGGGCAACCCGGCCTTCGCGGACGACATAGAGATACTCCGCCGGCTCTCCCGCGTGATACACGGCGGAGCCCGCATCAAGCACCAGCTCCTCCGTGGCATCACTAATCGTTTCCACTTGCTTCGGTTGGAGCATCTGGAATAGGTTGTGTCCTCTGAGTCCCGTCCGTTCCATGATACCCTCCTGTTTATCGCTGCGGCGAAAGCGCCGCTTTTCTCAGATGAATCACCACTTGACGCCGACATCCGCCGAGCAACGCCCCATCTCCCATGCGAGGGATCTGGTTCCCGCAGACGGCGCGAGGCGTGCGGAGGCCTCCATCAGGGCAAAGAGAGCGAACAGCCCGTACCCGTTGCCCTGTAGGATCGGCAAGCGCTCCCTATAGGGGGACATTAATGCCGCAACCAACGTCGTGCAAGGACGGAAGCAAGAGCATAAGGAAACCTTGCCAGACGCGCATCTCTTGCCTCGGATGTGCTGGTCCGTTCCTCCGCGGCCCTTGCCGCTACGCGCTGTTCCACGATCTGGTATATATTGAATCAGCGGGTGTGGAGGCCGTGCACGAATGAGAGGAGTACGCGCCCGCCAACCGCCTTCCGCGCCTTGCTGGAGGCGGCGGGCATCTTCATCCTTCAGGACGAGCGCTCCTATGGGGTGAACCGCGGGTGCGAGGTCTTGACGGGCCATAGCCGCGATGAGCTTCTGAGCATCCACGTGTTGCAAGTGGTCCACCCGGAGTTCCGGGGACTCGTGGGGTCCCGCACCGCCGCCAGGGGCAACCTTCACCGTAAAACTGCCTCTGATGGCAACGGGCCCAGAAACCCCGGGAGAGTGAGGTGAGTGCCGTGCGAAACCGAATGATAAGGGCAATGGGCGTTGCTTTGGTCTTGTGCCTTTCAGTCCCGGATTGGGCGCAGCAGGTTACCCCCCGCGCCGCCATGGTCGCCTTCGTGGAGGCCATCGCGGCCCACGCGCGGGAGCAGAAGCCCGGCTTCGCCGTTTTTCCTCAGAACGCCGCTGAGCTGGGGCAGGACCCGGGCTATCTGGTCACAGTTACAGGTATCGGCCAGGAGGACACCTTCTACGGCTACAACGAGCCCGGCAAGAAAACGCCGCCGGATGCCACGGCCCAAATCGAGGCCAACCTGAGCCTCTTTAGGGCCGCTGGCAAACAGGTCCTCACCGTGGACTATCCTTTTCAGAACCCCAACAAACCCGCCTTCAACACGCGGACTCGCAAGAAGATCGACCGGATTTGGGCCCTATCCTCCGCCCAGGGGTACATCCCCTATGCGACGGTGCTGAATCTTGACTTCCTCACCCTAAACCCGGGCCACGAGCCAAACCCTAACCACGGCGCCATAACTGAGTGGTCCCAGGTCCAGAACTTCGCCTACCAGCTCCAACCCGCCCGCAAGGAACCCCGGGGCGCTTTTCTGTCAGCCCTGGGCTCCTCGGGCTACGATTTGGTGGTCATGGACTACAGTTTTGACGGGTCCGGCCCGCAGGCCTTCACTTCCGAGGAGGTGGCCGCGCTTAAGGCCCAGTGCGGATGCAAGCTCCTGGCCTACGTCTCCATCGGCGAAGCGGAGAACTACCGCTGGTACTGGCAGTCTTCGTGGAATACCGTGCCACCTCCTTGGCTTGGCCCGGAAAACCCGAACTGGCCGGGGGATTACCGGGTGAAGTTTTGGGACCCCGCTTGGCAGGAGATCATTTTCCAATATCTGGACATGGTCCTGGCTCAAGGCTTCGACGGAGTGTACTTGGACACGGTGGACACCTATGGGTATTGGCAGCGCCATAACTTCATGGACAACCAGGCGCGGCGGAGGGGCTCTGACGGGGCAGCAGGCCGGCCCCGCGGGAGGCAACCTCATGGGAGCGGATGAGAGATGGAGGCGGAACCTTGACCGCATCGGATGGGATCGCCTAGGGTTGTGGCGAGGCGAAGGTCAAATGGGAAATCTCAGCGAGAAACAGATCATGGATTTATTTGGGGGACAACCATGAAGGAAGGTAAGAAGACGCGGTTCGCCGCGGCCATCATCCGCTGTTTCGCGGCGGCGTTGTTCGTGGGGACTTCTTTCACGCTGGCTCCCGCCGCCTGGGCCCAGAGCACGCCCGTGCTGAAGAGGGCCCCTTTGAATCCGGCCTTCCTTCAGGCCGAGCAGCAGCGGCAGGAGGCCGCCCCGCAGCTCACCACGGAGAGCGGCCACGGCATGGGGTGGCTCCCTCCTCCCGTGGACCTATCGCACAATACTGGCCGGCTGCCTCGCGACCTGAAGCACCGCGAGACAGCACTGCCCGCCTCATTCGACCTCCGAACCGGCGGCAAGGTCACCCCCGTGAAGGACCAGGGGCAGTGCGGCTCATGCTGGACCTTCGGAACCTTCGGCTCGCTCGAGTCCACCTGCCTGCCGGCGGAGACCTGGGACTTCTCGGAGAACAACCTGAAGGACCTCGCCGGCTTTGACCTGGGACCCTGCGACGGGGGCGACGAGTTCATGGCTACGGCCTACCTCGCGCGCTGGGGCGGGCCGGTAGCCGAGGCGGACGATCCCTACAACCCATACGGCAACGATTCCCCGCTGGGGCTTCCTCCCCGGAAACACGTGCAGAATGTCTACTTCCTCCCGGGCCGCACGAGCCCCACCGACAACAACGCCCTCAAGGCCGCCGTCATGGCCTACGGCGCCGTGAACGTTTCCATGTACTGGGGCGATTCGTCCTTCGATACCGCCACGAATGGTTACTACTACAGCGGCAAGACTCAGCCGAACCATTCCGTCACGCTCGTGGGTTGGGACGACACCTACGATAAAAGCAAGTTCACAATCCAGCCGCCCGGCAACGGAGCCTTCATCATCAAGAACAGTTGGGGAGAGAGCTGGGGCGACCAGGGCTACTTCTATATGTCCTACTACGATACCTGGGCGGGAAGCTATCCCACCCTCTTCACCGCCGAGGCCTTGGCGAACTATGACGTGATCTATCAATACGACCCGCTGGGCTGGGTGAACAGCGTGGGCTACGGGAGCAACACGGCCTGGGGAGCCGGCGTCTTCAAGGCGGGCGGGGACCAGGACATCACGGCCGTCGCCTTCTACAACACCACGGCCGGCGCGTCTTACGCGCTCAGCGTCTACACTGGAGGCGACGGGGGCCCGGTGTCCGGCAGCCTCGCCGAATCCCAGAGCGGGAGCCTGCCCGAGGCCGGTTATCTCACCCTTCCCCTGGATGTGCCCGTCACCGTGACGCCGGGGCGCACCTTCTCCGTTGTGCTCGAGCTCACCGCCCCTGGCTACAACTATCCTTTGGCGGTCCAGTACGCTTACTCCGGCTACAGCAGCAAGGCCCCCTCCGCCCCAGGACGGAGCTTCGGGAGCGCCGACGGCCAGAATTGGGAGGACCTCAACGCATCCTCGGACGGCATCCCCAAGACCTTCTGCCTCAAGGCCCTGGCCAAGCTCGTGGCGGGACTCGACGTCACCTCGATCGCGCCCTCGCAGGGTTCGACCCTCGGCGGGACGGCGGTCACCATCGCGGGAACCGGCTTTCTCTCCGGCGCCGCGGTGACCTTCGACGGCCTGCCGGCTTCCAGCGTCCTTGTCAACGGAGAGAGCACCATCACCGCCGTTGCCCCGGCCCACGCCAGCGGCGCCGCCGCCATTGCCGTCACCAATCCCGACGGACGAACCGCCAGCCTCGCCGGTGGCTATCGTTACGTGGATGTCCCCGTGATCACCAGTGTTCGAAAGCTCGGCGGTCCCTTCCGGCTCGCCATCACGGGCTCCCTCTTCCACAACCTTTGCACCGTTAAGATCAATGGCAACGCCGTGCCCATGACCACCCTCAAGCGCGATGGAAGCCTCCTCGCCCGCCAGGGCAAGATCCTCAAAGCCATGGTTCCCAAGGGGACTGCCGTCTCCGTCACCGTTACCAACACCGACGAGGAGGTCACGTCCGCACCGTTCAGCTTCATCTGGTAGGGCGGGCATTAAAAAGGCGATACCGGCTCGAAATGAAGACCATGATACCCCATCGAGTTCCATGGAGATTCTTGGTGGTCTTGCTCGCGCTGGCGGGCTTGGCCTGGAGCCCGCGAGCTGATACGGCTCCACCCGCCTACGCCGTCAGCGGCTGGTCCGCCGGAGATGGGGATTCGTTCGCGCGCGCTGTCCATTGCGGTGCTATCGACGAGGTGGACCTGGACTGGTTCTATTCCAAGAGAAACGGGGGAGTGGTCCAGGGCTACGACGACCCGGATCTGGTAGCTGCGGCCAGGGCCGCGGGCGTGGCGGTTTTTGCCACCCTCAGCAATTGGAGCATCGCCCAAAACGGCTTCGCCCCGGGTGTGGCCACGGCCATCCTCCGCAGCCGAAGCAAGCTGAACCGCCACGCGGCCAATGTGGTGGCTCTGTGCGACCGCCTGGGCTACGACGGCATCGACCTGGACTGGGAGTCGCTCAAGGCAAAGGAGCGCGACCGGTTCAGCGAGTTCGTGGAGGCGCTCGCCGCCGGGCTGCACGCCCATGGAAAGCGGCTGGCCATCGCCGTCCACCCCAAGACCTCGGAGCCGGGCGGCTGGCCGGGGGCCAAGGCGGAGGACTGGCTGCGCCTGGGAGCCGCGGTAGATGAATTCAAGGTCATGACCTACGACTACAGCGGTCCTTGGTCTCCACCCGGCCCCATCGCGCCGCCGGACTGGATGGACGCCGTCCTGACCTTCGCGGAAAGCCAGGTTCCGTCCGAAAAGGTCATGATGGGGCTTCCCTTTTACGGCTACGACTGGTCAGGCGGCACGGCCGTCGGTTTGGATTGGGCCGGCGCGCAGGCGCTCATTGCGGCGTATGCCCCGTCGGAGAGCAGAGATCCTTCCGGCGAGGAGACTCTCATATACACGGACGCCACGGGGATCGTGCACACCGTCTTTTTTCAGGACCAACAGTCCATTGCGGTGAAGCTCCGGGTGCTCACCGAAAGGCACCCGCTGATCCGCGGCGCCGCTATCTGGGTTCTTGAGCGGGAGGATCCGGGCTTTTGGGGTGTCACCGACGGTCTCTTGAGACCCGGGGACTCCTGCCCGCAAACGCCGGCGGCGAAGCAGGGAGCTCTGACACAATAGACAGGGGACTGGCGGCCCGCGAGCAGGAGCGGTGCGTTTCCGGCGGCCACCGTAGAACCGCTGACGGCGGCGCCGTGGCCGAATATGTCGTGCTGGGAAGCGGCGTGGGGGGGCGAGGGAATGGCAGACTGCACGGTCGCGGCGGGGTTCCAGACGATCAGCCCGTCGCTGCTAGGACGCGGGTGCCACCCCACCGGGCTCCTGCCGCGCCGGCCGGTTGCAACGTTGCGCGGCCAGCTCAACCCGATCTGCAGGTGCCGGAGGCATCGATGAAGGCGCCAGTAAGGGGGGCGCCTATCAGCCAGATCATCAGGATGCCGAAGGCGTGTCCAGCCTCGGCCAGCTTGCGCGGATCGTTGACTTCAGTCCCCACGAAGGCGATGGTGGCCTTGCCCCATGTGTACCAGTTGAAGAGGGTGGAGCCGAAGAGACCGGCGGGGACCTTGCGGACCAGGTAGGCCGCCGCCAGAGGCTCGTAACCGGCGCTGTCACCGGATGCCCCTCCGTGTCCCACAGCGGCATCGGTCCGGTGCCCACACTCCATTCGGCTGCCCAACTACTGGCCAAAATAAAGAACAACGGCTGGGAAGGTTGGACGACACCTTTGATGACTTGGGTGCCCCTGATTATTCTTCCATTGGGAGCGATGAGCCTCCGCGAGGGATGGCGCCAAAGTCCTACGTCCAGCGGGACCCGCGTGTCAGGGCGGCGTTCATCAAACGGGCTGGCGGTTCATGCGAAAAGCTAGGTTGTGGCGAAAGCAGGCCCTGCCAGGGGTTTCTCGACGTGCATCACATCCTTGGCGCGGAAAAGGGTGACCGCGTCTTGAACTGCGTAGCCTTGTGCCCGAACTGCCATCGCGAAGCCCACATGGCACCCGGCCAAAAAGAAATCAACAAGGACCTCCTGGCCATCGTGGACAAGTTCAGGGCCCGATTCAAGCCCATCGTCCCTATCACCGCATCTTGGCGGATTGTTCTCCATGGGTTCTTAATAGCCTAGAAATAGAAGCGCATATTACATCTCTTGCGATGAGCTAATATGTTACTAGTCATATATTTAGTTTATTAATATGACTAGTCACTTGCACACTTAGTTTTGGGGCCCTATGTTCTCCTCGTTCACCATGGAGGGCCCTATGGCCGAGAGCGCGACCGGAATGAACGATATCACCCAGCTTTTGGGCGAACTGCGCCAAAGGTTGGGCGTTAGCCAAGAGAAGCTGGCCGGCGAGCTGGGGGTCTCCTTCCCCACGGTGTATCGCTGGGAGAAAGGGAAGAGCCACCCGGACACCCTTGCCCTTCAATCCATCGAGCGCTTCATTAAGGGCCTTGGGGCGCCCTACGCGGACCTGCGTGAGCAGTTCGCCCTCCTCCGGCCCTCCACTACGTCCCGCCGCCCCCGCGGCCGCCCCTCCAAGAAGGCGGCCGGCAAGGAGGGGGGCAGCACCATGGACCTCAAGTCCATGGAGAATCTCCTGTGGAAGGCAGCCTGCTCCATCCGGGGCGAGAAGGATGCTCCAAAGTTCAAGGACTACATCCTGCCCCTCCTCTTCATCAAGCGGCTCTCGGATGTCTTCGAGGACGAGCTGGCCCGCCTGGTGGAGCAATTTGGCGACGAAGCGACGGCGCTCACCATCCTTGAAGCAGACCACTCCCTGGTTCGCTTCTACCTCCCACTCGAAGCCACGTGGCCCGTCCTGAGCGGTCGGCAGTCCTTCGACTGGGCAGAAGGAAAGCGCCCTCGCACGCTCGGAGAGCAGGTCACCACGACCGTGAGAGCCATCACGAGGGCGAACCCTTCCCTCCAAGGCGTCATCGACACGGTCGATTTCAACGAGACGCGGAACGGTGAGCGGGAGATCAGCGACGAGGCCCTGGAAAGGGTGATCGAGCACCTCAGCCAGCCCAAGCACCGGCTCGGCCTCAAGGATGTGGAGCCCGACTTCCTCGGCCGCGCCTACGAATACCTTCTCCGCAAATTCGCCGAGGGGCAGGGGCAGAGCGCCGGCGAATTCTTTACGCCCATGGAGGTGGGTTGGCTCTTGGCCTACCTCGTGGCTCCGCGCCAGGGTGAAGGAGTCTACGACCCTTGCACGGGCTCGGGTGGCCTCCTGATCAAGTGCCAGCTCGCCCTCAAGGAGCGGGAGAAGTCCGTGGCCAGGCCCCTGAAACTCTACGGCCAAGAATTCACGGCCTCCAGCTTCGCCATCGCCCGGATGAACATGGTCGTCCACGACATGGAAGGCGAGATCGCCCGGGGCAACACGATGACGAACCCCAAGTTTCTGGAGGGTTCGAGCCTCCAGCGCTTCGACGTGGTGGTCACCAACCCCATGTGGAACCAAAAGACCTTCGAGCCGGCCACCTATGAGAATGACCCGTACGAGCGCTTTGCCGTGCGGGGTGGTTTCGCTCCCGCTTCGAGTGCGGACTGGGGCTGGCTCCAGCACGTCCACGCCAGTCTCCAAGAGCGGGGCCGCGCCGCCGTGGTTATCGATACTGGGGCCGCCAGCCGGGGCAGCGGCAACGAAGGCGAGAACCGCGAAAAGACCATCCGCCGTTGGTTCGTGCAGAGCGACCTCGTCGAGGCCGTGGTCCTCTTGCCCGACAACCTCTTCTACAACACCACCGCCGCCGGCCTCATCGTGGTCCTCAACAACGCCAAGCGGCAGGACCGAAAGGGGAAGGTCCTCTTCCTCAACGCCAGCGCCGAGTTTCAGAAGGGCCGTCCCAAGAACTTCATCCCCGAAGAGACGGTCAAGCGCCTCGCCCAGGCCTTCCACGAGGGGAAAGAGATCGAGCACCTCCTCAAGGTCGTCGCGCTGGAGGAGATCGCCGCCAACGACTTCAACCTCTCGCCCTCGCGGTACGTGACCAGCCTCGCTCCCACCGAGCACCGGGACATCCAGACCATTCTGGACGAGCTGGCCAAGCACCAGAAGGAGGCGCAAGCGCTAGACCAAGAATTGGCAGGGATCTTCACGGGCCTCGGGTACCGGTGGGGGGCAGCGCATGACTAGCCGCCGTTCGCTCCGGCAGCCCGCTGCAAAGGTTCCCCCACGCCTGTGTCGCCAGAACGGCGCCATAGGCACGGACCTTGACACGGCCCCTCTAGGGGGTTACATTGCCCTTGCAATGTGCTCCCCGTTGGATCAGCCGCAAGGCCTCCGGCGGGGTTTTGCTTTTGGGGGGCTCTCATGCCGGTAGAGCCCACCGTCAAGCGCACGATCGCCTTCTTCGACGGCCAGAATCTCTTCCACGCAGCCAAGGAGGCCTTCGGATACACCTACCCCAACTACGATCCCCTGGAGCTGGCCCGGCGCGTCTGTTCCATGAAGGGCTGGGACCTCGCCAAGGTCCACTTCTACACCGGCCTTGCGAATCCTCAAGTCAATCAGACCTGGTACGACTTCTGGTGCCGGAAGTTGGCGGTCATGGGCACGCGCGGCATCCAGACTTTTACGAGACCCCTCAAATATCGTCACGAGACGGTCGCGCTCCCCGACGGCACGGAAACTACGGTGTTCGTGGGCCGCGAGAAGGGGATCGACGTCCGGCTTGCCCTGGACGTGGTTCGGATGGCCCGCGCCAACGAACTCGATGTGGCGCTGCTCTTTAGTCAAGACCAGGATCTTTCCGAGGTGGCCGACGAAGTGCGAGCGATTTCCATGACTCAGAATCGTTGGATCAAAGTCGCCTGCGCCTTTCCCGCCAGCCCCACCTACGGCAACACGCGGGGCATCAACAAAACGGACTGGATCAAGCTTGATAAGCCCCTCTATGACGCCTGCCGGGACCCCAACGATTACCGAAGTGGAGGCAATCCATGAAGTCCTCCGGCAGCCCCGGCACCCAAACGCGATTGCGCCAGATCCGTCCAATGGAGCGCAATAAGGGAGCAATATGCGGCGGCAACCTATTGGAAATGCGAGCCTTGCATTGCTCTTGCCCGGGCGCAGGCCCGGGCAAAGACGAGCAATGACACGGAGCGAATACCAAGGCCAACCTGGAGGCAACCACCAACCAGGAGGGAGTAGAAAAGACCATGGCGAACGGTGAACTGCCGGAAGGGTGGGGTCAGGCAGCGCTTAAAGATGTAGCCGATTACTCTGCAGGCCGGACACCTTCGCGGGCCGTTTCGCAGTATTGGGGCGGGGTCGATAGCGTGCCGTGGGTCAGCATTGCCGACATGGAGCCCTTTGGAAAGGTTGTGGCTACGCGAGAGAGCGTGTCCGCCCGATCAATTTCGGCGGTCTTCAAGAAGCCGCCAACCCCCAAGGGCACACTCTTGATGAGCTTCAAGCTCACCATTGGTCGCACATCGGTACTAGATCTCGATGCGTACCACAATGAGGCCATCATCTCCATCTTTCCCAGAAAAGTTGTCGACCGAGATTACCTGCGATATTACCTGCCCACCGTTGACTACTCGGCATTGCAGGATCGTGCGATCAAAGGTCAGACCTTAAACAGAGATAAGCTTGATCGCTTGCCGGTGATTCTTCCTCCCCTTTCGGAGCAACGTGCCATCGCAGGCGTGCTGTCGAAGCTCCAGGGGGCGGTGGAGGCGCAGGACAAGATCATCGCCACCCTCAAAGAGCTCAAGGCCGCCACCCTCGCCAAACTCTTCCGCGAAGGCCTCCGCGGCGAGCCCCTCAAGGAAACCGAAATCGGCGAGATCCCCGAGAGCTGGGAGGTGGTGCCACTCTCCTCAAGATGCCGGATTGCCTCGGGCGGGACTCCCTCTAGGGCTGTAAGCTCGTTCTGGGGTGGGACTATTCCCTGGGTAAAGACCGGCGAGATTGGCTATCGTCCCATCCTTGGCACTGAAGAACACATCACGGAAAAAGGTCTGCACGCCTCGTCAGCAAAGCTCTTCCCGGCCGGGACTGTCATTATGGCAATGTACGGTCAGGGCGTAACGCGCGGTCGCGTCGCTATTCTGGGGATTGAGGCTACAACCAACCAGGCATGCGCCGCCTTCTTTCCCGATGAGACTCTTGATGGCGGTTTCCTTTACGCGTATTTCACTCTCTCCTATGAGGTGTTGCGCGCGCTGGCTCACGGCGGCAACCAACAGAACCTCAGCATCGATCTGCTATCAGGGGTTTCTGTGCCCGTGCCACCCGATAAGCAGGAGCAACTTGAAATCGCGCGCACGACGCACCTAATCGATAGTCGAATCCTCCTCGAAGAGGAGAAGAGGACTCGAATCTCCTCGGTCTTCTCTTCCATGCTCCACCTCCTCATGACCGGCGAGGTCCGCGTGACGGCATCGATGAAGG
>JBBIKI010000002.1:0-89691 GCA_037445535.1 Acidobacteriota bacterium
CCTTAGACACAGACGGGTATTTTATCGGCGCCGTGGCAACCGCGTCAAGGGGGCGCGGGCGGTTGGGCACGGGCTGTTGGCCGTTAGCGGGTAGCAAGTGTTGTACAAACCGATCGCCTTGCTGCCCGTCCTACTGTCTTGTTGGCCGAGGGGGAGTGCCGGGCTTTGAGTTTTGGGGCTCGACTCTCTGCTTCCAGCTTTCCGCTTCGAGGTTTTTAATCCGAAATCCGAATTCCGAAATGCTCCTTCTTCGCCTCACCCTTCCTGCCGCTGGAACTCCTCGTGTACGGCCCTGAAAATGTTGTAGATTTTGTCGTGCTCCTTGATGGCTTGGTGGAGGATCTTGTCGAGGCGGCGGATGTCTTTCTTTCCCACCGTGAGATTGGCGCCCAGTACGAAGGCCGACTGGGTGTCCATGGTAGAGAGGTCGGCCGTGATGAAGGCCACGAACATCTTGCGGCGCTGGTCGGGGGGCATGCCATTGATGGCCTGAAGGATCTGAGTGCCGCCCTCGGGGTCGTCGGGAAACCGGTTGTCCACGGTAACCAGGTCGTACGCCTTCTTGGACAACAGGTCGAGGGAGGTCTTCTTGTCGGCGGCCTTGTCCACCCGGTACCGCAGTCCCGCCAGCGCCTCCGAAATGGCAAGCTGAAAGATGGGCTCGTCCTCGCAGACCAGGGCCACCTTCCGTCCCTCCTCGTCCTCATCCTCCTCGTCCTCGCCGTTTCGCGTTTTCACGATGCCGAGGTGCCAGAGAACCTGGTGGGCCACTTCGCGCTTGAGCTGTTCCCACTCCGGGCTCCCAGGTACGAGCCCGGCCCCAGGCGCGGCTGAGGCGCGCTCGGGCGCTGGGGAAGGCGCGTCAACGCACTGGGGCGCTGGCGACGGCGTGGAGGCGGGAAAGGGCGCCGGCGCGGGAGGGGCGGCGTTCCCGCCGGGTGCGCTCACGGCGATGAGGTAACCGCAGCCGGGGCATTTGATTTTGAAGGGCCCCGCAGGTGCCTTGCCGTCGTCCAGAAGGATGCTCTTCTTGCAGGAGGGACAGCCGATTTGCATGGGTTACTCCAGGAGGTCCTTCATATCGAGTTCCGCGGGAAGCCCGGGCAGGGCGGAGGCAGGCATCTTGGGCGCCTCCTGGCTGGCCCCGGCGAACGCTCCCAGCCCCTTCTTCTTGGGCGCCTCGCCTCCACCAGGCTCCCCGTCTTTGGGTTTGGCGGTACCGGGGGACCTGTCGGCCCCGGCGATGCCCGACATTTTGAGGGCCAGGTTCGGGGCGTTGGTGGCGAAGGAGAGGGCCGTATCTTTCGTGAGGATCCCCTCCCGCCACAAGCGTTCCAGCTCGTTGTCGAACGTCTGCATGCCGTCGAGATGGCCGTCGTTCATGGCGTCCACCAAGCTTTTGCCTTCTTTCTCCGCCTCGCCGTGCTGGATATATTCCCGGGTTCGCTGGCTGGTGCGGAGGATTTCGCATACGCCAAGGCGGCTCGATCCGTCCGCTTTGGGCACGAGGCGCTGGCTCACGATCCACTTGAAGGTCTGCGAAAAGCGCGTGCGGATCTGCTGTTCCTCGTCCTTGGGGAAAATGCCCACGATGCGGTCCACGGTCTTGGAGGCGTCGATGGTGTGGAGAGTGGACAACACGAGGTGGCCCGTCTCCGCCGCTTCCAGGGCGATCTCGGTGGTTTCCAGGTCGCGCATCTCTCCCACCAGGATGACCTTGGGCGCCTGCCTCAGGGCCGCCCTCAGGGCGAGCCCGAAGGAGGGCACGTCGGCTCCCAGCTCCCGCTGGTTGATGGTGGATTTCTTGTGGCGGTGGAGGTACTCGATGGGATCCTCGATGGTGACGATGTGGTAGGCCTTGTCCGTGTTGATCCGGTTGATGATGGCCGCCAGGGTCGTGGACTTGCCGCTCCCCGTGGGGCCCGTGAGCAGGACGATGCCGTTGCGCTCCTCGGCGATCTTGTTGATGGCCAGGGGGAGTCCCAGCTCTTCCACCGTGGGAATGCCGTTGGGGATGACCCGGAGGACGATGCTGTAAGTGCCCCTCTGGGAGAAGATGTTCACCCGGAAGCGGGTCTTGCCCGTGATGGAGTAGGAAAGATCCGTGGAGCCGTTCTTCAGCAGCTTGCGGATGTGGTGCTTGTCGCTCTTCATGAGCTGGAGGGCGATCTGTTCCGTCTGATACGGGGAAAGCCTGTTCAGGCCCTTGATGGGCACGTCGCGGAGCTCGCCGTTCACCTCCACCTGGGGGGCGCGGCCCACGGAGAAGTTGAGGTCGCTCACCTGAGGCGACACGGACAGCATGAATTCCAGCAGGTTGTTCAGTTGTTCGAACACCGGACCTCCCCTGATGAGGCTAGAATGAGGCCATTCCCGCCAAATCGCAAGCGAGCTGGCCGAGGGGGGGCGCGAGACGGAGGACGCGAGAGGCGAGGCGCGAGACGTGAGCCGTGAGCGGTGGAGCGGGCGCCCCGCCCGCCACCCCATGCAGTCATGGCGAGGCCTGCCCGAGAAGGGCGCCAAGGAAGCAAGCCCGAGGAGGAAACACGGGGGGTTGTCGAACCATCGGCCAGGGGATGGCTTTGGAATTTGAAATTCGGAAAGCGGAAGTAGGGCCATTGGGGATTTGGAACGATTGGACGGGGGCCTTCGAAGGTTCGAGATCAGGCGGCCGCTCCCACAAGTGGCAGCCGCTCGGGGACGAGGCTGGGTGGCCGTCGTGGGAGCGGCCGGCTGACGGCGAGTTGGCAGGCGGGGGCGCCTGCCCCACGACTCCCCGCTCCCTGCTCCCTGCTCCCCGCTCCCCGCTCCCTATTTGTGCTATAGTTAGGGGCCCGGACTGGACTCGGAGCAAGGAGATTGCGGATGGCCAAATTCATCTTTATTACGGGTGGCGTTGTTTCCAGCCTGGGGAAGGGCATCGCGGCGGCGTCCATCGGATGCCTGCTCGAATCCCGGGGCTTCAAGGTCAGCATTCAAAAGCTCGATCCCTACATCAACGTGGACCCAGGCACCATGTCGCCTTTCCAGCACGGCGAGGTGTTCGTCACCGATGACGGCGCCGAAACGGACCTGGATCTGGGCCACTACGAGCGGTTCACGACGCAGGTGAGCAACCGTGGCAACAACTACACCGCGGGCCGTATCTATCTCCAAGTGATCGAGAAGGAACGGCGCGGCGACTACCTGGGCGGCACGGTCCAGGTGGTCCCCCACATCACCAACGAGATCAAGGAGGCCATCAAGGCCCAGGGCAAGGACGTGGACGTGGTCATCGTGGAAGTGGGCGGCACGGTGGGCGACATCGAATCCCTCCCGTTCCTGGAAGCTATCCGCCAGCTCCACCTCGAAGTGGGCCGCGCCAATGCGGTCTTCATCCACCTTACTCTCATCCCCTACATCCGGGCCAGCCACGAGCTCAAGACCAAGCCGACCCAGCACAGCGTCAAGGAGCTGCGCTCCATCGGAATCCAGCCCGACATCCTCCTGTGCCGCACTGAATACCCCATCCCGCGGGACATGAAGGCCAAGATCGGCCTCTTCTGCAACGTGCCCGAGGAGGCGGTCATCACGGCCAAGGACGTGGAGCACATCTACGAGTGCCCCCTCTTCTTCGCCCAGGAGGGCCTCGACTACATCCTTCTCAAGTACATGGGGCTCCCCCTTCACGAACGGCACATGGAGAAGTGGGAGGAATTCCTTGGAACCCTCAAGCATCCCGACGACACGGTGACCATCGGCATCGTGGGCAAGTACACCCAGTACGAGGACTCTTACAAGAGCCTGCGCGAAGCCCTGATCCACGGCGGCGTGCCCAACAAACTGGGGGTCCACCTCAAGTGGATCGAAGCGGAGGACATCGAGCGGGAAGGACCCGCCGGCCCCCTCGCCGGGGTCCACGGCATTTTGGTGCCGGGCGGCTTCGGCGAACGGGGAGTGGAGGGCAAGATCCAGGCCGCTCAATACGCCCGCTTGCACAAGATCCCCTACTTCGGCATCTGCCTGGGGATGCAGCTCGCCAGCATCGAGTTCGCAAGGACCGTGGCCAAGCTCGAGGGGGCCAACTCCACCGAGTTCGACGCGGCCACCGCCCATCCCGTTTTTTACAAGTTGAGGGACCTACTGGGAGACGACACGTACGGCGGCAACATGCGCCTGGGCAAATGCCCCTGCGTGCTCACGGAGGGGAGCCTGGCCCACAAGGCCTACGGCACCCTGGAGATCAGCGAGCGCCACCGGCACCGCTATGAGTTCAACAAGGCCTACCTGGAGCCTCTGGCCAAAGTGGGGCTGGTGTTCACGGGCCTCTCCCCGGACGGAAAGTTCGTGGAAGTGGTGGAGCTGCGGGACCACCCGTGGTTCCTCGGGTGCCAGTTCCATCCCGAATTCAAGAGCCGGCCCCTCAACCCCCATCCGCTGTTCAGGGATTTCGTCCAGGCGAGCTATAAGAATAAAGTCAAAAGTGAGGAGTGAGGAGTGAGGAGTAAGACCATCGGCTTCGGGAGAGGGCCTATGCAACAGCCATCGGTTCCCCGTCGGAGCGACCTCCAGACCGAGATGGTTTCTCTTGCCACCTTGCGTCTCGCGTTTCACGTCTCGCCTGTCCCTTTTCACTTTTCACTTTTTACTCCCTCCGGAAGCCAGCCATGAACACGGTCACCATCGCCAAGGGCGTCACCGCCGGCGGCCCTGGACCCCTCTTCATCGCCGGCCCGTGCGTCATCGAATCCGAGGAACACGTGCGAGCCCTGGCGCTGCAACTCGCCTCGTGGGCCCGGGAGCTCCACTTGAACCTCGTCTTCAAGGCCTCCTTCGACAAGGCTAACCGCACCTCTATCACGAGCTTTCGGGGGCCGGGCCTCACGCGGGGCCTGGAGATCTTGAAGTCTCTGAGGGCGGAGTCGGGACTCCCCGTTCTCACGGACATCCACGAGCCGGCCCAGGCCGAGGCCGCCGCCGAGGTGGTGGACATCCTCCAGATCCCGGCCTTTCTCTGCCGCCAGACTGACCTCCTCCTCGCGGCCGCCCGGACGGGCAAGGTCGTGAACGTCAAGAAAGGACAGTTCCTCGCTCCCCAGGATATGGCTCACGTCGTGGGGAAGCTCGAAAAGGGGGGAGCCTCGGCCATTCTCCTGACGGAGCGGGGCTCGTGCTTTGGGTATCAGAACTTGGTGGTGGACATGCGCGGCCTTCCCATGATGCAGTCCCTTGGATGGCCCGTCATCTTCGACGCGACCCACTCGGTCCAGCTGCCCGGCGCGGGCGGAGGCACCTCTTCGGGGCAGCGGGAGTTCATCCCCGTCCTGGCCCAGGCCGCGGCCGCGGCGGGAGCCGACGGCTTCTTTTTCGAGGTCCATGACAACCCGGCTAAGGCCTTGAGCGACGGCCCCAACGCCCTCCCACTGGCCCAGTTCCCTCCCCTGGCCAAGCGGCTGGCGGGGCTGCGCCGTCTGGCGAGGGCTCCCCTATGACGCTCAACGGCGCCAAGAAGGTCCTTACCGTGGAGTCCGAAGCGCTCCTTCGGCTCCGCGACAGCCTCGACCGGTCCTTCATCACGCTGGTGGAGACGATCCTGGCCTGCACGGGGCGGGTCGTCGTGACCGGCATGGGCAAGAGCGGGATCGTGGGGCGCAAGATCAGCGCCACCCTGGCGAGCACGGGAACCCCCGCGCTCTCTCTCCATCCCGCCGAAGCCTTGCACGGAGATCTGGGGATGGTGACCAAGGGGGACGTGGTCTTCGCACTCAGCAACAGCGGAGAAACGGAGGAACTGGTGGCCCTGGTTCCCCTCCTCAAGCGCCTGGGCGCCTTCACCGCAGCCGCCACGGGAAACTCCAACTCCACCCTCGCCCGCGCCTCCGACCTCCACATCACCGTGGCCATCGACCAGGAGGCGTGCCCCCTCGGCCTGGCGCCCATGGCCTCCACGACGGCGCAGATGGCCCTCGGAGACGCCCTCGCGGCGGCTCTCATCGAGCGCCGCGGCTTCAAGGCCGAGGACTTCGCCCGCCTTCACCCGGGGGGCAAACTGGGCAAGCGCCTCATGCGCGTCCGCGACCTCATGCATACGGGCCGCGAGATGCCCCTCGTCACGCCCCGCACGTCCATGAAGGAAGCGCTCTTTGAGATCTCCGCCAAGAAGCTCGGCCACGCCGTGGTCGTGGAGGGCGACGGCCGGGTGGCGGGCATCATCACCGACGGCGACATGCGCCGCCTCATCGAGCACCACGGGGGCGCCTTTCTTGACATGGCGGCGGGCGACTGCGCCCACGCCCATCCCCTCGCCATCGCCCCCGAGGCCATGGCCGTTGAGGCCCTCGGCCTCATGGAGAGCCGCAAGATCACCTCCCTCGTCGTGACGGATCCCGGCGGCCACCTCCTCGGCGTTCTGCACCTCCACGACCTCTGGGGCCTCCAGATGATGTAGGCGTAAGGCTTGGGAGGCGGGGAACCGCGCCCTTCAGCCTTCGTCCCGCTGTCCCCTGTACCACGAAGTAAAAAGTAACAGGTGAAACGGGAGGGACGGGCGCGACGCTCTCTCCTCCCAAATTCCGCGATGGAATTCTCTTGCATTCGGAAACCGGGAGGCTTTGGGATTAACCCGCTCGGCCTCCATGGCGGGGAGGGCCATTCCCTCCCCGCCCCGCGGGCAAAGCCCGCAGGGGACCCCACCCCACCCTTGGAGCCTCCTCGCCAGGCTCGGAGGCGGCCCCAATCCCTTGATGGGTGAAGCGCGATGAGAGATGCAACGCTCACTCCTCCTCGGTTTCCACCTGTCTGGCATGCGCCCATCGCGGGATTGGGGCTCCTGTCCCATGTCCCATGCTCCCCTGATTTCATGGTATCCTGCGGGCTATCGTCCGGAGCGTGCCGCCATGCCTGGTGCCCTCGTCCCGAACTTGTCCCCGGAAGCCGCCGAGCGCCTGAAACGGGTGCGGCTGCTCCTGCTGGACGTGGACGGCGTCTTGACCGACGGCGGGCTCTACTACGGCAACTCGGGTGAAGAGATGAAGCGATTCGACGTGAAAGACGGCGCGGGCATGTGGGTGGCCCACCGGAGCGGTCTGGAGGTGGGACTCCTCACGGGCAAGACGTCGCGGATCGTGGCACAGCGGGCCCAGGAGCTTGGCCTATCCCGGGTGGTCCAAGGGGCTGTGGACAAGGTCCCCGCCCTGGAGAAGCTCCTCCACGACGGCGCCTACCCCTTGAACGAAATCGCCTTCATGGGGGACGATGTATTGGACATGCCCGTCATGCGGCGCGTGGGCTTTTCGGCGTGCCCTTCGGACGCCCATGACCAGGTGAAGGCCTGCGTACACTACGTTTGCTCCAAGGGGGGCGGCAGGGGGGCGGTGCGGGAACTCGTGGACCTTTGGTTGGAAGCCACGGGCAGGCTCCCGGAGATCATGAAGCGGTTCGGATGGGAGGAGGACCCCCATGCATAACCTATTGAGCACCGTTAAGTGGCTGTTGATCATCCTGGTGGTCCTCGGCTGGCTCGGCCTCTGCCTGGCCAACATCGACGTCGTGAGCCCACTTCGCATCATCCCGGGATACATGGAATTCCAGCGCGTCCCCATGGCAGTGACCCTCATCTTTCCCCTGGTCTTCGCCTTCGTGACCTTTGTCATCGTGGGATTCCTCGACCAGGTCGACCACTTTCTCCAGGCCCGCGAACTCAAAAAGCGCATCAGGGACCTGGAGGACGAAGTGAGCAAGCTCCGCAACCTGCCCATCCGCGAAGGCCTGTTGAGCCAGCGTGTCATCGAGGAGGAGAACCGCCCGTGATCGCCCACCTCGGCGAGCCATGGGTCATCGTGCTCGCCATCCTCGTGTTCCTCTTCGGGCTCTTCCTCGGGGCCAGGCTTCCCTTTGGCCGGTCCAGACGGAACCAGGCCAAGGACGCCCGCCAGTCGCCCGATTACATCCGCGGCATGTACGCCATGCTCACGGGCGACGTGGAGACGGCCATCGAGCGGCTCTCCCGAGTGGTGGAAGTCTCCACCGAACCCATCGAGGTCTACCTCGCGCTGGGAAACCTCTTCCGCCAGCGGGGCCAGATCGACCGGGCCATCCGCGTCCACCAGAGCCTCCTCACCCGCCACGGCCTCAGCGAGGAGGAGCGAGTCCTCGCCTTGAACGCGCTCGGCTCGGACTTCCGCACGGGCGGGTTCATGGACCGGTCCCAGCGCACCTTCAAGGACGTCCTCGCCCTCAACCCCAAAGATCCCGATGCCCTTGCCCAGCTCGTGAAGATCTCGGAGGACCTGGGCGAGTGGGGCGAGGCCTACGAGTTCGCCGTTCGTCTCCAGAAGGTGCAGCGCCACAAGGACAACCGTCACCTGTCCTACCTCTTGGCTCAGAAGGCTCAGTTCATGGCCGAGGGCGGCATGCACTTTCGAGCCGCATGGTCCATGCGCCGGGCCATCCGGCTCCACCCCGAGAACATCCTCGCCTATATCTTCCTGGCCCAGCTCTACTTGAAGGTTGGCAAGGCGGACAAGGCTCTCAAGATCATGGAGCGGGCCCTGCGCGACATGCCGCACAAGTCCTTCATGGTGATCGGCCTCCTCAAGGAAATCTTCCTGGCCAAGCAGGACGCGGAAGGCTACCTCCAGATTCTGCGGAGCCTGGCCCTGGACCACCATCAGAAGCGGGCGCTGATCCAGGAACTTCAGGAGTTCACCGAGCTCAAGCGGCCCGAGCAGGTGAAGGACGTGGTGCGAAGCCTGGTCAAGCACTTCGGGCGCTCGCGCCTGGTCCAGCGCCTCCTGTGGGACATGAAGCGCAAGGGGTCGCTGCCCCCGGACCTGGAGAAGGACGTGGCCAACATTCTGGCCTCCAGCGAACAGATGATGGACCCCTTTACTTGCATCTACTGCGGGTACAAAACCCTTGAGATCCTCCACCGGTGCCCCAACTGCAAGGAGTGGAATTCCTTCAGCGACGGAGAGGGATGAGGGCGCATAAAATTCCGAATTCGGACTTCGGATTTGGACATGATGGCGAGCGGGAGTTGGATCATGCGCGGCGGGGGGATGAAGTCGCTGCAGGACGTGGCCTCCAGGATGCGAGGCTCGATGCCGGCGGGGGACCTATCGAGCCAGATCCGGTGCGCCTTTCACCTGCCCGAGGGCGTCTTGACGGCGCGGCGGGAGGGAGAGGTGCTGATCCTGTGCAGCACTGACAAGACGGTGTGTGCCGCTCTGCAGGGGATGGTGCAGCCCATCCTTCGCTCCCTGAACGAAAACGGCCACTCGGGACTGAGGAGGATCCGTTGGTCTGCGGCATGAGCCTCCAGGATCTGGACGCTCTTCTTCTCCGCGCCCTCGCGGAGGACGCCCCTTACGGGGACAGGACCACGGAGGCCGCGGGGCTCTCCGGAGAAGGCGCGGCGCACCTCCTGGCCAAGGAGGACCTTGTGGTGGCGGGGCTTCCCGCCGCCTTGCGCACCTTCGAGCTGGCCGATGCCGCGTGCTCGTGGACCCTCTTGGCGGCGGAGGGTTCGTGCGCCACGTCCGGTTCGGTACTGGCCAAGGTGACGGGTCCCGTTCCCGCTTTGCTGTTGGCCGAGCGCACGGCCCTGAATCTCCTCCAGCACCTGTGCGGCATCGCGGCCATGGCGGCCCGCGCGGCTGCCGCCGTGGAGGACACGGGCGCACGCGTCTTGGACACGCGCAAGACGACACCCGGACTGCGAAACTTGGAGAAGTACGCGGTGCGCACGGGCGGCGCCTTCAACCACCGCATGGGGCTGTCGGACGGCATCCTCCTGAAGGACAATCACGTGGCCGCGGCTGGCTCCGTCGGAGCGGCGCTGCGGGGGGCGAAGGAGAAGGCCGGAGCCCTCTGGCGGGTGGAGGTGGAAGTGACCGGTCTGCCAGGCTTCCGGGAGGCGCTCGCCGCGGGGGCGGAGGTGATTCTTCTGGACAACATGAGCGATGAGGAGATGCGCCAGGCCGTGGCGGAACGCCCCGAGGGAGTCGTCCTCGAAGCATCCGGCGGCATGACCCTCGACCGCCTCCACCGCGTGGCGGCCCTGGGCGTGGACTTCATTTCCATGGGGGCTCTCACGCACTCCGCCCCCGCCGCCGACATCTCCATGGAATTGGTTCCCGCGAGGTCGTCGTGGTGACTGGTGAGTGGTGAATAGTGAGTAGAAAGTGGAAAGGCGGTAGATCCGAAGGCTCGCCCACGGCTTCAACACCCCACCTCCACATCTGGACGGAAGGGTTGGGATGAGCAGTCTTTCTTCACCTTGTTCCGTATGCCCAACGCCCTTCTCCCGAACCTCTAATCTGGAATCGAGCACCCCAGTCGCCAGGTCCTTTTCGGTCCCTTCTCTCCTCCGCTCCCTGCTAACTTCTGCCTGCTCCCGTCTCCTCTCCCCATGAACCGCGCCCTGCTTCTGAAGCAGTACTCGCCAGCGTGGCTGGGACAGGTCATCGAATGCCACCAGTCCCTTCCTTCCACCAACGACCGGGCCCGGGACCTGCTGGACAAGTTGGGACCCGCCGCTCACGGCGCGGTGGTCTTCGCGGAAGAGCAAACGGGAGGACGCGGGCGCCACGGCCGAAGCTGGCACTCCCCGAGCGGGCTGGGCCTGGCCCTGAGCGTGGCACTGTGGAACAACGGTCCCGCGGAGCGCGCCTCCTGCCTCCCTCTGGCGGGCAGCCTGGGCGTCCTGCGGGCCCTTCACCATTCGGCGGGATTGAGAGGGCGCCTCAAGTGGCCCAACGACGTGCTCGTGGGAGCCAAGAAGGTGAGCGGCGTGCTCGTGGAATCACGGGTGCAGGGAGACCGGCCTTCGGGACTGGTAGTGGGAATAGGCGTGAATCTCCTCCATCGTGAAGAGGACTTTCCGAAAGATCTGCGGCCCTTTGCCACGTCAGTCCGTTTGGCCGGCGGCCGGCCCGTCACCTCGGAAGCCTTCGCGGCCAGCCTGCTGGCGGCCCTGAGCCTGCTCCTGGAAGAGGGCCTGAGGAATCCGGCGGCTCTCGTCGAGAAGGCTTCCGGAACCTGGGCCCACGAGCCCGGCGATCTTCTTGACGTCTCCTCGGGAGAAGAGATCCTCAGGGGCGCCTTCGCGGGCATCGCACCCGACGGCTCACTCCTGCTGATGGTGGACGGGCATGTCCAAGCAGTGCATCATGGTGACGTGACGCGGGTTCGCCCCGGCAGTCCACGAGCTGGCATTCTAGCCAAAGAAGAGAAGCGCGGATCGTAAACGAGGGACCCATGATTTTCGTGATCGACGTCGGCAATACGCAGAGCACCTTCGCTCTCTACCAGGGCCCCAAGCTCCTCCACCGGTGGTGCCTCTCCACGGCTCGCCACCGGACCTTGGACGAGTGGGGCGCCCTCCTGCACCTGCTGTTCCACGTGAACGAACTGGCCATCGGCGACGTTAGGGGCATCGTGGTGTCCTCCGTGGTCCCTCCCGCGGACGCCCCTCTGCGGGAGATGTGCCGCCGCTATTTCAAGCACGAGCCCCTCTTCGTGGCCCCCGGCGTCAAAACGGGGGTCTCGGTCCTGTACGACAACCCCGCCGAGGTGGGAGCTGACCGCGTCGTGAACGCCGTGGCGGTCCTGGCGCACCACGAGGTGCCGGCCGTCATCGTGGACTTTGGAACGGCCACCACCTTCGACGTGCTGGACGCCAAAGGCAACTACCTGGGCGGAGCCATCTCGCCGGGCCTGGCCATCAGCGCGGACGCCCTCTTCGAGAAGACGGCCAAGCTGCCGAAAGTGGAAATTTCTAGGCCCTCCCGCGTCATCGGCAAGACCACGGTTCAGTCCATTCAATCTGGCCTTTACTGGGGCTACGTGGGCCTGGTGGAAGGTATCTTGAAGCGGATCAAGAAGGAGTTCGGGCCGGTGAAAACGGTCATCGCCACGGGAGGCCTGGCTCCCGTGGTGGCGCCCGATTGTCCCTCCATCGGCTTCGTGGACGAGAATCTCACCCTCGAGGGCCTCAGGCTCATCTATCAGAAGAACTGCGAGAAAGAAGCCAAGGACTAGACCTTATGCAGGAGGATCTGAGGGAGTATTTCGAGCGCATCGAGGAGGCCTTCTGCCGCAACCGGCTCGCTCCCCTCCTGCTCTCACCCCTCGACTTCGAGCGGGCCGTGGAATGGCACGCCGCGGGGGTCCCCCTCGACGTCGTGGAATCGGGCATCGCCGCCTACTTCGAGCACCTGGCTCAGCGGAAGGTGCCTCTGAGGCGGGCCATCTGTCTCTCCTTCGCGGAGGACCACGTCCTTAAGGCCCTCGAAGCGCACCGGGTGGCGGCCGTGGGCCGGGCTGCGGGGCTCAGCGAACCCGAGCCGAAGGGCGCCCGCGTGGCGCGCTTCCTCGAAAGCCGCGCCGCGGCCCTGGAAGCGTTCTCCTCCGACCCTGGCACCATGGGGGCCGTGCCTCTCTTGAGCCGGTTCTGCGCCCGTGCGGCCCTCGACCTTCGGGACCTCATGCTGCGCGCCGGTCAGCCGGCGGTCAAACTGGAGGCCCGGCTGGCGCCCCTGGACCGGGAGCTGTGCGGACTGGTCCTCCTCGAATCTCCCCAGCCTCTCGCCGACCGATGGAGGCGCGGCGCAGTGGAACGGATGGGGACCTTGGCCGAAGGGATGGAGAGCGCCGTCCTGCGGCAGACCGTCGACAGGCTGGCCTGCCAAACCGCCCTCGCCCACTGGCACTTGCCGCGCCTGTCTCTGCTGTATTTGGAGGAGTAGCCATGGACCAGTTTCTCGTGACCCTCACCGCGGGTCATGCGATCGGAGAGGACGCGGCCCAGTGTCTTCGCGACCTGGGGACGCTGGGAATCTGGGAAGTCTCCGCGCGGGAGTGGCGCGCTTACTTCACCACCGAGGATCCCCGCGTCAAGCGGGACCTTCTCGCCGGCGACCCGGGCCTTCGCGTGCGATGGGAGCACACCGGCGATGAGGACTGGGCCGCGCGGTACCAGGCATCCCTGCGGCCCATCCCCGTGGGGAAACGCTTTGTCATCCTTCCCTCACCTCACCTTGAAAGCCCGTGGCCGGAGCGCATTTCCCTGCGCCTTGTTCCAGGCATGGCCTTCGGGACGGGAGAGCACTTCACCACGTCATCCTGCCTGCGGGCGCTGGAACGACTCGATCCTCTTCCCGCTTCGGTGCTGGACGTGGGGTGCGGCACGGGGATCCTTTCGGCGGCGGCGTGGAAGCTGGGGTGCCGCTCGGTGGTGGCCTGCGACACGGATCCGGAGGCGTGCGTGGTCTCCCGCGAAAGCGCGGCGGAGAACTCCACTCCTTACGAGGTAGTGGAGGGAAGCGCCAAGGACGTGAGCGGGGCATTCCATCTGGTCTTCGCCAACATCCTCGCCCAGACGCTCGTGGCCATCCTCCCGGACTTGAGCGCGCGGCTGGCTCCGGGCGGGTTCCTCCTGGGGAGCGGCATCCTCCTGGACCTCGGCGACGGGGTGCTGGAAGCCGCGTCCAGCAAGGGTCTGAAGCTCGTGGAACGGCGCACCGACGGGGAATGGTGGACCTTCCTCTGGCGCGCCACGTAGCAGTCTCCGCCTTGGCTCTTCCAATATTACATATATATTATATATCTATTTGCTGAATCGCTGAAGCACTGTGCAAGGAGCAATAAGTGCTTCTGTTGCTGGGGCTTCATGGCATTTTCACAGCTTTTTCAACAGGGTTTTCCACGCCTTTAGTGGAAAACATCACCGGGGAAAACCCCGGTCCAGCTTACGTTACACCTCGGTTACACTGGCCGCCTCCTCCCCCCTTGAGCAGATCTAACCTTACGCATGAGGATTGCGCGAGGTTCGCCTTGGGCAAGAAAGCAGATGACCCGTTCGGCGCAATGCCCGGACCCCCGGCCGCGTTACGACACTCACGGTAGGGGAGCGGTCCCCGGCGGGAGGCGCACGGGGGCAAGCCGGTTTATAGTTGAACGAGAGAGAAAGGAGCGTGACCATGGCCACGATCACTTTGAAAGGCACTCCCATCCACACCGTCGGAGATCTTCCGCAGGTGGGCGCCAAGGCCCCCGACTTCGCCCTCACCAAGGGAGACTTGAACGACGTGTCCCTTAAGGACTTCCAGGGCAAACGCAAGCTGCTGAACATCGTACCCAGCCTGGACACGGGCGTCTGCGCGGCATCCGCGCGGCGGTTCAACCAGGAGGCCGCCAAGGTCCCCGGAGCCGTCATCCTCACCGTGTCCTGCGACTTGCCCTTCGCCCAGGGACGATTCTGCGAAGCGGAGGGTATCAAAGAGGTGGTTCCCCTGAGTGAGCTTCGGGCCCGATCCTTCGGAGAGACCTACGGCGTGCGCATCGCCGACGGACCCCTCGCCGGACTTCTCAGCCGCGCCGTGGTGGTTCTGGATGAGCATGACAAGGTGCTCTACACGGAACAGGTCCCGGAGATCGGTCAGGAACCCAACTACGACGCGGCCCTCAAAGCCCTTCGAGGTTAGGTGCTACGGGATGATGATCGTGTCGCCCAGATGGAGCTGGTGGCTTTGGGTGATGCGGTTGGCCCGGCAGAGCTGGTCGAGGGTGACCCCGTAGGCCCGCGAAATATCCCACAGGGTATCGCCGGCTTTCACATTGTGGACCCGCGGCTGTCCCGGTTGCGGTCTGGCCTTGGAGGCACCGCGGCCGGCTTTGGCCTGCTGGGGGAGGGTCCTGGGCGCTTCCAGAACCAGCCGTTGGCCGGGTCTGAGCTTGCCTGATTCGAGCCGGTTGATGGCGCGCAGGTCGTCCACGGACACTCCCGTGCGCCGGGAGATGGAGGCCAAGGTATCGCCGCGCCGTACCTTGTACACTCGGGATCCTGAGCGGCCCGCGGGCCCCTCCTCAGCATAGAGGGCGGGATCCGAGGCGGCCGCCCCGAGGGGGATAACCAGGCTCGTACCCGTGGGCACCCGGCGCCTGGGCAAGCGGTTGGCGAGGCGGATGGCCTCGGCGCTTACGTGGTACTTTCGGGCGATGGAGTAGAGGGATTCGCCCCGGCCCACGGTGTGCATGGCCACGGCCACCTTGTCTGAATCGGGCACCGTGTCGAGCTTGGCTTGGAAGCCGTCGAGGCTGCGGGCGGGGATCCGGAGATCGAAGGCGCGAGGGGGAGTCATGATGCGCCGCAAGGACGGGTTCATGGTTTGGAGCGTCTCCACGGAGACGTCGGCGCACTTCGCGAGGACCCGCAGATCCATCGGGGTTTCGATGGCCACCGTGGCCACCGCGGGGGCGGCCGCATCTTGGGGCACGTCAATGCCGTAGGCCGAAGGGTTGGTGGCCATGAGGATGGCCGCCATGATGGCGGGAACGTATTCCCGGGTCTCGCGGTGCAGGCCCCGGCGGCTCTTGCGCATGTCCCAGAAATCGGCGCCAGGCTTTCTGTCCACGAACCGCTGGATCTTGCCTTCGCCCGTGTTATAGGCTGCCAGGGCGAGCTGCCAGTCGCTGAACATGCCGTGAAGGTCCTTCAAATAGCGGGCCGCGGCGCGGGCCGCCACCTCCGGATCCTTCCGCTGGTCTTCCCAGAAATCCACCGTGAGGTCGTACCGCTTGGCCGTGCCCGCCATGAACTGCCACATGCCCACGGCCTTGGCGCGCGACGTGGCCTGGGGATTGAAGGCCGACTCCACGATGGCCAGATAGACCAGGGAAGGCGGAACGCCCTCATCCTTGAAGATCTCCTTCATCTTGGGGATGTAGGGCTGTCCCCGGGTGAGGGCACGGGTGAACCAGTCCTTGAGCCTGGTCTGAAAAAAGTTGACGTAGGTCAGGACGGCGTCGTTGGTAGGGACGTCAAACCCGGGATTGGACTCGGCCACGGCCTTCTGAACTGCCGCATAGGTGGATTTGAGATCTTGCGGAGAGAGAAACGTGGTGAGATGGAGGAGTTCGTCCGTGGGTGAAGCCTCGGCCGCGTCGGGCGTTTCGGGAGCCGCGTTGCTGTCCAGCTCCACTTGTAGGGCCTCATCGCACATGCGCTCCAGCGCCCCCTGGACCCGCGGGTTGCCTCGGACCGGTTCGGGCTCGTCGAAGTAGCTCTGAAGGGCCGCCGAGATGCCCTTCAGCACCTCTGCCGTGGCGGCGGCGTCCAGGTCTTCCTGCTCCACGCGGTTGCTGAGGTTTTCCATCCGGGCCACCAGGTCCTCGGCTTGCTGTTGCGCGGGAGGCTTGACGGGGCCCGCGGGGGGCGGTGGCGGCAGGGGATGCGGGAGAGTTTGCTCGGCGCAGCCGCTCAGAAGGAGGAAGAGCGCCGCGAAGACCACCAGCATTCTCGCCAGAGGCCATCGCACCCGCTCGTTGAACGCGTCTCGGCTTTCTGCTCCTCTTACCCATGTTCCCTTTGGCAGTGGGGAGCGGGAAGTCTGGAGCGAGGAGTGAGGAGTGAACGGTCCAGCACCTCGCACGGGGTGCTCTCTCCTGTCCCCTGTCCCCTGTCCCCCGGTTCTTTGCGTTCTCACAGGGGGATGTTCCCGTGTTTCTTTGGCGGGTTCACCTGGCGCTTGTTGGCGAGCATGGCCAGGGCCGCGATGAGGCGTGGGCGTGTGTGCGCGGGGGGAATGACCGCGTCAATGAACCCGTTGCGCGCCGCCACATAGGGATTGGCCAGGGTGCGCCGGATCTCCTCGACCTTCTGGGCCTTGTAGGCCGCGGGGTCGGCGGCCTGGGCCAGCTCTTTCCTGTAGAGGATGCTCACCGCGCCGTCGGGCCCCATGACGGCGATCTCAGCGCCGGGGAAGGCCACGTTGAAATCGGCGCGGATGTGCTTGCTGGCCATGACGCAGTAGGCGCCGCCGTAAGCCTTGCGCGTGATCACCGTGAGCTTGGGTACGGTGGCTTCGGCAAAGGCGAAGAGGAGTTTGGCCCCGTGGGCGATGATGCCCCCGTGCTCCTGGTCCCTCCCGGGCAAGAAGCCGGGAACGTCCTCGAAGGTCACGAGAGGGATGTTGAAGCAGTCGCAAAACCGCACGAACCGGGCTCCTTTGATGGAGGACTTGATGTCCAGCACGCCGGCCAGATAGGCCGGCTGGTTCGCCACCACGCCCACCACGCGGCCGCCCAGGCGGCCGAAGCCCACCACGATGTTGGGCGCGAAGGCCCTGTGCACCTCGAAGAACACGTGGTCATCCAGGACCGTCTGCACCAAGTCCTTGATGTTGTAGGGCAGGTTGGGGTTTTCGGGCACCAGCGTATTGAGCGATTCATCGGCTCGGTCTGGCGGGTCCGACGTGGGCCGGAAGGGCGGATCCTCCTGGTTGTTGGAGGGCAGATAGGAGAGGAGGGCTCGGCATGTGGCCAGAAGGTGGCCGTCGTCAGGAGCCGTGAAATGGGCCACGCCGGAGGTGGCGGCGTGTGTCCTCGCCCCCCCAAGGTCCTCCTTGCTTATGTCTTCGTTAAGAACCGTCTTGATTACGTCGGGCCCCGTGATGAACATGTAGGACGTGTCCTCGGTCATCATCACGAAGTCGGTGATGGCGGGCGAATACACGGCCCCGCCCGCGCAGGGGCCCATGATCAGGGAGATCTGCGGCACGACGCCCGAGGCAAGGGTGTTGCGCAGGAAGATGTCGGCGTACCCCGCGAGGGACCCGACCCCTTCTTGGATCCGCGCGCCGCCCGAATCGTTAAGGCCTACCACGGGCGCCCCAACCTCCATGGCCATGTCCATGATCTTGCAAATCTTCCTGGCATTGGACTCGGAGAGGGAGCCTCCGAACACGGTGAAGTCGTTGGCGAAGGCAAAGACGGTCCGGCCATCCACGCGGCCGAAGCCCGTCACCACCCCGTCGCCGGGAACCCGCTTGTCGCCCATGTCGAAATCACGGCAGCCGTGTTCCACCAGGGCGTCGGTCTCCTCGAAGGACCCGGGGTCCAGAAGGAGGTCCACGCGCTCCCGGGCCGTGAGCTTTCCGGCCTTGTGCTGGGCATCCATCCGCTCCGGCCCGCCCCCGTCTCGGCCCGCCTTGAGCAATGTTTCGAGTTCCCGGATCGTCCCCATCAATTCTCCGAAAAGGGCCTGTAGGCCAAGCCTTTCACCACGTCCCGGTAGTTTTGGTCCACGCCGCCATTCAGGTAAGGTTTGATGAACTGCTGGACGCGCCGGGCTTCGCTATCGCTCTTGTCGAAGTCCAAAAGATCACGCAGGTTTTTGTCGGCGCCGCGCACATTTTCGGATTTCAGATCCATGACCGCCCAGTTGTAGTAGCCGTCCCTTATGAGCCGGTTCACCGCGTCCCGTTTGCCAAGCTGCCGCGCCAAGGTGTCGTCGGGATAGATGAGGCGCCAGGCCACCCGGAGGCACTCGCCGAAATCTCCCTCCCGGAAGGACTTCACGGAGTACTGGTAGTCCTTGAGGAACTTTTCGTTGCGCTCGTTCTCGGCCTGTTGCCGCAGGAGGGATGCCCGGGCGCCGGCCAAGCCGCTGGCCGCCTCCGTGTTCAGCGCTCCGCCGCGGCTCAGGAGTTCCTGGTACAGGCCCACGGCTTTCGCGAAGTCCTGATCGGTTTCCGCGGCGCGAGCCGCCTTCAGCAGATCTTCCGGGCTCATGGTCTCGGGCGTGGGCTGGGCGGGAGCCGTTGAAGACTGGGGCGGCGGTGTCACCCGCGGAGGCTGGGGCTTGGGAAGTTTGCTGGGAGCAACCGTTGCGGGTTGAGGCCCCTCGCCCCCGAAGAAGAACTTGGTGGCCAGAAAGATCCCCGCTCCCACCACCAGAAGGCCCACCACCGCGCCACCAATGAGGAGCCAGGTCGGCCCTCCCGCTCTGGGCGCCTTCTTCTGAACGGGGAGCGTCTTGGCGCCCCGCGCGGCTGCCACCGCATCCGGGCTCTGGTCCGCCACAGGGACCTGAGGGGCCGCGGGAGCACCCAGCGGCACCGTGGCATCGGCCGCGGACACATCGTCCCACGTGAAGGTTTCTGGGGCGGGGGCCGCCCCGGCCTGGGGCGAAGACGGAGCTGCGGGCGGAGGAGAGACGCCCGCACTCTGCACGGGGGCGCCAGCCCCTGGTGCCTCGGGAGGGCTGTCGAACTCGAAGCCGCCGAAGGCGGGTGCCGGGGCCGCGGCTCGCATAGCCTCGCCCGTTGGCATGGCCAGGTGGTCCTCAAACTCGAATTCGTCGGGGCTTCCGCCCACCAGAGCGGGGGAGGCGGCGGGCGGGGCCGGGGTGAACGTGGCTGCCGGGACGGCGAAGACCGGAGGGGGTTGCTCTGCGGCGGCGGGCGGAGAGGGCGGCGCCTCCGTGATGCGGGACAGGTAGTACAGGGCTTCCCTATGGCCCGGGAAGCTCTGGAGCACCTTCTCCAGGAGAGGCTTGGCGCGGGCCAAGTCGCCGGCGTTGAAGGCCGCGATGGCTTCCGTCAGGTGGTGCTCCACCTCGCCTTGGTTGGCGCTCATGGCCTCCTTGGCCCGGGCGATGAGGTCGTCCGCCTCTTTGTTGTTCTCATCCAGGATGAAGACGCGCGTCCAAACGTCGATGGCATCCTGAAAATGCCCCTGATCGAAAAGAGTCTGGCCTTCCTTCAAGCACTGGGCCACACGCGCCGATTCGGCTGGGGCCAGGCTCCCCTCCGAGCCGGTCATCGTGGTGGACTCCACGGGGCTTGCGGAAGGGCTTTCCCCGAGGCTGTCCAGCAGGTCTAGTGAAAGGACGGGCTCGGCCCCGTCGAAAGGGCCGCCTAGGGTGCCCGGCGCGCCCACGGCGGAACCACCCATGTCGAACGCGTCAAGCGGCGCCACGGAGGGAGGACCGGGCTCTGGAGGCGGAGGTGCCGCGGGAGCCCGCAGAGCCACCGCGAGTGCCAGCGCTTTAGGGTGATTGGGCGCCACCTTGAGGACATCCCCCAGGAGCTTCTCCGCCTGGTCCCTCTGCCCCTGGTCGGCGAGGGCCTTGGCCTTGCCCAGCATCTCCCCGATCTGGATCTCCAGCATCATGCTGTCCTGGACCTCGCTCAGGAGCTGGCGTGCGTCGCCGTCCTTCGGGTTCGCCTGCAGGAGGTCCTTGAGGACTCCCATGGCTTCCCGGAACTGACCGGCGGCAACAAGCGCCCGAGCCTGTTCTAATCTCGCATCGGCCATCGCCTATGCCCTCCCAGCACCGGGGCCATTCTAACCGGAGCACCATGGAGGAGCAAGGTGGAGGAGGATGGATAGGGGCGGGCTTTCCAGCTTGACCCTCGCGCGCGGTGCCGTCATACTTATGGTTTAAGGGGTGCTCATGCAGGATGTGTGGCGGATTCTGGCCTCCAGGGGGATCGGCTGGATCGACGTGGTGGACATCCTCACCGTGGCGGCCTTCCTGTTTTTCTTCATGCGCCAGGTGCGAGGCACTCCCGCCGTGCAGATGGTGCTTGGCGTCATCGTCCTGGTGGTGGCCAACGTGGTGTCTCAGTTTCTGGGCATGGCGGCCACCCACCGCTTCCTGCAGAACCTTCTCTTCTATATCCCTTTCGCCATCATCGTCTTGTTCCGGGAACCCATCCGCAAGGCTTTGGCCGCATTGGGCAGTGCGTTTTTCACCCCGCGGGGGAGCCTGGAGCTGCGTCACCAGCTCGCGCGAGAGACGGCCATCGCGGCCTTCGCCCTGGCCCGCCTCAGGCAGGGAGCCCTCATCACCTTCGAACGGACTCAGGGGCTCAAGGACTACGCGGATACGGGCGTGAAGGTGGACGCGGAGCTCTCCTCGAACCTTCTGTCCACCCTGTTCTTCACGGGGTCTCCCCTGCACGACGGGGCCGCGGTTATCATGGATGGCCGGGTCGCCGCGGCGGGATGCTACCTTCCACTGAGCGCCCGGGAGTTTCCCCAGGAGTACGGTACGCGCCACCGGGCGGCGGCGGGGGTCACGGAGCTGACGGACGCTTTGTGCGTGGTCGTGAGCGAGGAGCGCGGCTCGGTCTCCGTGGCCGTGGAAGGGAACTTCGAAGGGGCGGCGAACGGGGAGGAACTGGAGAAAATGCTCTACCAACTTCTCGGAGGTAAGCCCCGTGAACACGCGGCGGCCGGCGCTGGTTGACCGGGTCAGGCCCGATCGCGGGTCGGTCTGGCTTTTCGTGTTTTCCTTGATTTTGGCGGTTTTTTACTGGACCTACACGGTCTCCGAACTGAAGTCCGTGAAGGACGTGAGCGTGCCGGTGCAGTTCGCCAACGTGCCCCAGGGCATGATGGTGGTGGGAGAGGACGCGCGCAAGACCGTAACCGTGGAATTCAAGGGCCCCCCGGACATGCTCAAGCGCGTGCGCGAGGAGGACGTGGACGCCCGGATCGACGTGAGCAAGATGCAGCCAGGGCCCCAAGTTGTGGAGCTGGGCCAGGGGGACGTGCGATTGCCCTCCTCCGTGGAATTCGAGCGCTCGTTTCCCAAACTGATCCATTTCGCCCTGGATAAGAAGGTCAAGGACAACATAACTCTCCAGCCCAACTTTTCGGGCCGTCCGGCCCCGGGGATGCAGGTCCTCTCCTGGACCGTTGAGCCCGCCACTGTTCAGGTGGAGGGGCCCGAGAGCGTCATACGAAAGCTCCGCCATATCTCGACCCAGCCCGTGCCCCTCGAGGGCCGCTCGGCGACCTTCGAGACGCCCGTGGTGGCCACCTTCTCGGACCCCGATTTGGCCGTTGCCTCCTACGGACCGTGGCTCCTGCGCGTGGTCATCGGGGAGAGGCGCCAGCAGCGCACCATCGGCCCGATCCCCATCAAGATCTCCCATGGCGGCAAATATCCCCTCACCCTGGAGACGCCATCCCTGCGCGTCATGGTGGACGGACCGGAATCGGTGGTGAGGGGCTTGAGCCCGGAGGATTTCGTGGCGGAAGTGGACGCCAGGGGCCTGAAGCCCTCGGACAAGACCTACCAGCTCAGGCCCGCGATCAGGTTCGCCAACCCTTCTCTGGAGAGCCGGGTGGACGTCACGGGCTGGATGGACCGGTTCGTGGTCGTGCGGGTGGACAAGGGGGAGCCTCCCATCTCGGGGGTTTCAGGCTCCTCCGCGCCCGGCGGCGCGGGAGGCGGCCCGTGAACCGGCAATATTTCGGCACCGACGGCATCCGCGGCCGAGCCGGGACCTTCCCCCTCGATCCGCCCACGGTGTACGCTCTCGGGCGCGCGGCGGGGCGCATCTTGGGCGGCACGGGCGCCACGGCGCTGGTGGCCGCCGACACTCGCGAGTCGGGCCCCTGGATCGCGTCGCATCTGGTGGCGGGGCTTAAGGAAACGGGCGTTGTGTGCCTCTACGCCGGCGTCATGCCCACACCCGCCGTGGCCCGCCTGTGCGCGGAAGACAACTACACCTTCGGCGTCATGATTTCAGCTTCCCACAACCCTTACGACGACAACGGTATCAAGTTCTTCTCGGGAAACGGGTTCAAGCTGCCCGATGAAACGGAGCACCACATCGAGACGGCCCTGGAGGGCATCCTCTCGTCCCTTCCCAGCCCGCCCCCATCGGCTGAACTTGGCGAACCCATGACGGCGCCCGCGGAGCGTTATCTGGACTGGCTCGAATCCTTGTGGGAAGGGAGCGGCCTCTCATCCTTCAAGGTGGTCCTGGATTGCGCCAACGGAGCCGCTCACCGCCTGGCGCCGGAACTATTCAGGCGCCTGGGCACCAGGGTCTCGGCCTTGGCGTGGGAGCCCGACGGGCGCAACATCAATGACCGATGCGGAAGCCTCCACACGGAGGTCCTCGCCTCACGGGTGAAGGCGGAAGGCGCCCACTTCGGCTTCGCCTTCGACGGCGACGCGGACCGGTGCCTCGCCGTGACTTCGGACGGCCGGGTTCTGGACGGCGACTACATCCTCTATCGTGAGGCCCTGCATAGGGCGAAGCGGGGAACCCTCTTTGGCCGCTGGGTCGTGGGAACGGTCATGAGCAACCTGTGGCTCGAACAGGCCCTGCAGGCAGAGCGCCTGCGTTTTTTCAGGGCCCCCGTGGGAGACCGCTACGTCCTTCAGTGCATGCTGGACAGAGGGGCCATCCTGGGCGGGGAGCCCTCGGGCCACGTCCTCTTCCTGGACCGAGCCACCACGGGGGACGGCCTCCTCACGGCCCTCCACTATGCCGCCCTCGCCAGAGACGCGGGGAGCATGGACGCCCTCGCCGAGGGCATCGAACCCTATCCTCAGGTTCTCTCCAACATCCGAGTGGCTAGGCGCCAGCCGTTGGAGGACCTGGCTCCCGTCCAGGCTGCCTTGGAGGAAGAGACGGGGCGGATTCAAGGACGGGGGCGCATCGTCTTGCGCTATTCGGGGACCGAACCCCTCCTCCGCTTAATGGTCGAAGCCCAGACGCGCCCCGAAGTGGACGGCGTCATATCACGGCTTGGCAAGGTTCTGCGGGACACGCTGGGAGAGGCGTAGGGGACATGACTGGGGGACTAAGAACGCAGGAAACTATGCGAAGATCATCCGGTGGCGGAGCGATGAAGGCATGAAGCCAAGGCACGCGGAGCCATCCCTATGTCCAGCGTCTCGCGCCTTGCGTCCAGCTTCTCGCGCCTAGCGTCTCGCGCCTCAGAGGTGAACCCATGAAACTCGGCGTGAACATCGACCATATCGCCACCCTCCGCCAAGCCAGGAAGGGCTTCGAGCCCGATCCCGTCCACGCGGCCGTCCTCTGCGAGATGGCGGGCGCCGACGGTATCACCGTGCACCTTCGCGGTGACCGCCGGCACATCCAAATCCGGGACGTGGAGGTTCTGAAGAAGGCCGTGAGCACCCGCCTCAACATCGAGATGGCGGCCACATCGGAGATGGTGGAGATCGCCGCGGGAGTTCAGCCCTGGCAGGTGACGCTCGTGCCCGAGCGCCCCAACGAAGTCACCACGGAGGGCGGCTTGGACGTGGTGATCAACGCGGCCCACCTGACCCAAACCGTCTCCAGGCTCTCCTCCCACAACATCCGCGTGAGCCTCTTCATTGACCCGTCCCTGGACAACGTCCGCTCGGCCCACAAGGTGGGCGCCCATGCCGTGGAGATCAACACCAACGCCTACGCCACGGCGCGGACGGAGGCGGACCGAGTCCAGACGCTCCGGGCTGTGGACGACGCGGCCAAGATGGCCCACAAACTCGGGCTGAGCGTCCTCGCCGGCCACGCCCTGAACTACCGCAACGTGGGCCCCATCGCCGCCATGACGCTCATTGAGGAATTGAACATCGGCCACGCCATCATCGCCAGAGCCGTCTTCGTGGGCCTGGAGCGAGCCGTGGCGGAGATGAGAGCCCTCATCCGGTAATTCCGCCCATGAGGGCCTCATCCACCCCCGGCCCTGGCGGTCCGCCCCCCACCGTCCTGTATCCTGGGGCTTCAAGCGCTTCCGAGTTTCCGCAGCAGCCTCGCGGGAAGCATGAACAGCGCCTTGATGAACTCAAGCACGCCTCCCACGGCTATGCCCGCGAGACGGAAAGGCAGGAGCAGAAGCCAGACCACCGGGTAGAGGACCAGTGCCAAGAGCGCCAGCGGCCAGCATAGGACCAGCAGGATGAGCCACAGGAGAAATGTGACCATAAGGGCCTCCTCGGTCTCTCCTACGGCGGCGGGCGCCGGCGGGTTGCGCCACGGGGGTCCCGTAGGGCTCGCCGAAGAGGCGCGCGAGCGGCCTGGCGCTGG
This sequence comes from Acidobacteriota bacterium, assembly GCA_037445535.1. Lineage (GTDB taxonomy): Bacteria > Acidobacteriota > UBA4820 > UBA4820 > DSQY01 > JAKAJA01. The sequence goes on from JBBIKI010000002.1 coordinate 24,609, forward strand.
CTGCGGCATGGGCGGCGGCGAGGATGAGGGCGAGGGGCGCCCGGCCCGGCGCCGGAGATCAGGTTGCCGCCGCCAGTGGTTCCGGGCCATCTTGCGGTGCCAGCTCGTGGCGCCGGCCATGCTCGCCTCCCGCCCATCACCGCGCACACTCCCGGTGCCTATTCGAATTGGCGCCTGAATCCGTTCAATTCCTCGCGGAGCGATTGGACCTCATCCTTCAAGGCTTGAACCTCTGCTTCCAGGGCAGCCATTCGGTCGCGCTCGGCGCGCACTTCCCTAAACACGGGCGCCTCCCGTCCGGCCGTGCCTTGTTCTTCAGGAGCCATGTCCGGGGCGCCGCAGAGGACGTGCATCCAGCGGTGCTCCTTGCGCCCCGGTTGGCGTGGCAGCCGGACCACGAGGGTGTCCTCCTCCCGCCGGGAGAGCGCGTCGAGAATCCCTTCTGCTTCTTCCACGTCCTCGAAGGCATGGAGGCGCTCGCACCGCCCGCGGATTTCCCCCGCCGTTTGGGGCCCGCGGAGGAGGAGAAGATCGAGCACGGCCACCTCTTCCGCCGATAGGCCCAGGGCCTCGGCAAGACGGTGGCGGTACTTTTGGACCCGGGAGTCGGGGCTGTCCACGAACCAGACGAGGTGCTTGTCGCGCAGGCCGTCGAGAGCCCGTGCCACCGCGGCCTCGTCATAGTCCACGACGGGCTCGCGGCTCGACTTCTGGTTGCATGCGTTTTTCAGCGCGTTCAGGGACAGGGGATAATATTCGGGCGTGGTGAGCCCCTTCTCCACCAGTGAGCCCAGAACACGAGCCTCTTCCGGCGTGAGTGTTACTGCCATCCTCGTCCTCCCTGCGTGCCAGAGCAAGACCCGTTTTCGGGCGCCTTTCCGGTCACCCGAGCAACTTTCCGGCCTGGCGAGTCCTCCCGGTCCGTGGCCTGCCTACGTCGAAAACAGTCTATCACTCAAATTCCGTGGCGGGATGAAATTTCTTCACGAAGGCGTTAACTGGCCCTGAAGCAGAAAGTCTACCTGCTCGTACGGTACGGCAGGTACGGGGAACTGGCCCGTGGAACTTAAGCCTGGCCCGCCCAAGAACCTCCCGCCAGACCCCCCGAAGGAGGACGACATGTCTAAGAGAATGACATTCGGTTCCTTGGTTTTTGGCACGCTCGTTTCGTTGGTCCTGGTGCCCGCGGCGGCACTGATGCCCACGGACACTCTTCCTAAGGGACCTAGCCAGGTGAGCCTCCCCAGGCGCCCGATCGTGCTCATCGGCGATTCCTACCTCGCCCGGGTGACGAAGAAATCGGGAGATCTTCACACCATGTCCGCCATCATCAAGGCTTCGGGGCTTGAGACCGCCCTGAACGCGAAGGGGCCTTATACCCTGTTTGCCCCCAGCGACGCGGCTTTCGCCAAAGTACCCAAGGCACAACTGGAGGCCCTGCTCAAGGATCCCGCCAAGCTGAAAGCCTTCGTCATGGCCCACGTACTCTACGGCAGCATCACGACTCGTGACTTGGCCCGGGTCGACATGGTCCTCGACGTGTCGGGCACCACGTATCCCGTTTCCAGCCAGGGCAGGGCGCTCATGGTCGGCGACGCCAAGATCGTGCGGCCCGATGTGGAGGCAGCCAACGGAACCCTCCAGGTCATCGATCGCGTATTGGTGCCCATGGCGTGAGTTCTTCAAAGCGTCATCGGTCGTCCATCGTCAGGGGAGCCCCGGCGGGTCGGGCTCCCCTCCTTTTTAAAGGAAGCGAGAAAGTTGGGAACCGATCCGATACCCTTCGCTTCCGCCTCCTGCTATTTCCTGTTCTCTCCTGCCTACTGCCCGTTGCCTATCCTTCGGATCCCGAATTCCGAATTCCGCTTATTCCCTCACCTCGTCAGCTTTCTGTACGTGATCCGGTGGGGACGCTCGGCTTCTTCGCCGAAGCGGCGGCGGCGGTCCTCCTCGTACTCGCTGAAGTTACCCTCGAAGTACGTGACCTTGGAGTCCCCCTCGAAGGCCAGAATGTGGGTGGCGATGCGGTCGAGGAACCATCGGTCGTGGCTGATGACCACCGCGCAGCCCGCGTACTGGTCGAGGGCCTCTTCAAGAGCCCGGAGGGTATTCACGTCCAGGTCGTTGGTGGGCTCGTCCAGGAGGAGGACGTTGCCGCCGCTCTTGAGGGTGCGCGCCAGGTGTACGCGGTTGCGTTCCCCTCCGCTGAGCGTGCTCACCTTCTTCTGCTGATCGGCCCCCGTGAAGTTAAAGCGGCCGCAATAGGCGCGCGAATTCATCGTCACCTTGCCTAGCTGGACGTTGTCCAGACCGCCGGAGATGACGTCGTAGACGGATTTCTCAGGGTCCAGGTCGGAGCGAGTCTGGTCCACGTAGGCCAGCTGTACCGTCTCCCCTACTCGGATCGCCCCGGCGTCGGGCTTCTCCTGCCCCGTAATCATCTTGAACAGGGTCGTCTTGCCCGCGCCGTTAGGGCCGATGACGCCCACGATGCCCGCCGGCGGCAGGGAGAACGTCATGCCCTCCACCAGGAGCTTCTCGCCGAAGGCCTTGGTGACACCCTCCGCCTGGATCACCACCTGTCCCAGGCGCGGACCCGGCGGGATATAGATCTCCAGATCCTTGGCCACCTTCTCGGCTTCCTGGTTGAGGAGCTGCTCGTAGGAGGTGATGCGGGCGCGGCCCTTGGCGTGGCGGCCCTTGGGCGACATGCGGATCCAGTCCAGTTCCCGTTGGAGCGTGCGCTGGCGGTCGCTCTCCTGCTTCTGCTCCTGGCGCAGGCGTTCGTGCTTCTGCTCAAGCCAGGAAGAATAGTTCCCTTTCCAGGGGATGCCTTGGCCCCGGTCCAGTTCCAGAATCCACCCCGCCACATTGTCCAGAAAATAGCGGTCGTGCGTCACGGCAATGACCGTGCCAGCATAAGTCTGGAGGTGCTTTTCGAGCCACGCCACGGACTCCGCGTCCAGGTGGTTGGTGGGCTCGTCCAGCAGGAGGATGTCGGGCTTCCGAAGCAGGAGCCGGCACAGGGCCACGCGGCGCAGCTCGCCCCCCGAGAGGACGCTCACGAGCGCGTCGCCCGGAGGACAGCGCAAGGCGTCCATGGCCAGCTCCAGGCGCGAGTCCAAATCCCACGCGTCCAGCGCTTCGAGCTTTTCCTGCACCTCGCCCTGCTCGGCGATGAGCGTGTCGTAGTCCGCATCCGGGGCGGCGAACCCCTCGTTGATCTCGTCGTAGCGCTTGAGCAGGGCCACCGTCTCAGCCACACCTTCCTTCACCACGTCCAGAACCGTCTTGTCCGGATCGAGATGGGGCTCCTGCTCCAAGTAGCCGATGGAATAGCCGGGGGAGATGTGCACTTCCCCCAGGAATTCCGTGTCCACCCCCGCCATGATGTTCAAGAGCGAGGATTTGCCCGAGCCGTTGAGGCCGATGACTCCGATCTTGGCCCCATAAAAATAGCCCAGATACATGTCCTTTAAAACCTGTTTAGGGCCGTGGACCTTACCCACCCCCACCATCGAGTAGATGACTTTGTTCGGCTCCTCCTGCTTCGCCATGCGTACAAGTCCTCCGCGTGGAGTTTAGCAGAGTGGAGAGGGTGGAGGGAGGAGTGGACAGTGACAAGCGTAATGATACCTGGAGAGGTGCTGGCCGGCGGCCTGGAGCGCTGCGGTTACAGTTCCCGCAGCCGCCTCGCTCCGCTAATCCCAATACAAGGCCTTGAGCGCGTAGACTTGCCAGAGAGCGTGGTCGTGGAGGGCGTCGAGGTCTTGCGGGGCGAGGGCGGAAAAGCCCGTGGCAACGGCGTTGGCCCTGCGCACCCCCGCAGGGCCACCCATGCGGGCGTAGGCCTCGCGAGCGGAAGCCAGGTCGACCCCGAGAGCCTCCAGAAGGCTCTCCACGCCTTCGGGCGTCTCCCGCCCCGGGGCCGGAAGGCTCGCGCCCGCGTGAAGGGCCAGCTCCATGAGCCTCCAGCGCGGCACGTTGCTGGTGAGGTGGTCCCAGTCCTGGTCCACCCTCACCATGAGCACGTTTCGGCGCACGAGCGGCGCGGGCGCCGAGCGCAGGCCATCGAAGGTGCGGCCGAGCTGCTCGTCGAGGGCCTGGGTGCGCTGGGAGGGATCGAGGAGGACCGACGCCGCCCACGACCCCTCCAAGGCCGCCATCACCTCGTGGCGGGTGTGCCGGTCGTTCTTGTCATTCATGAGAATGGAGATCTGCTTCAGGATCTCCGCCGAGGCCATCCCCATGAAGGTGCTCTCCGCGCGGTCTTTCAGGCTGGGCTTCCAGAGCCCCGGCGCGGTCCCCGCGTCGCTTACAACCATATCCCAACTTTGGAATGGCCCGCGCTTGAGGAGAGACTCGGCCCCTAGGTTCTCCAGCACGCCGCCGTCCGTCAGCTCCAGGGCGTCAAGGCCGCTTAGGTCTGTCCCCGCGCCCCAGTCCCCGGGCAGCTCCCGTCCCCGCCGGAGCGACACGGGCTTGAGCCCGATGGGGAAGGCCGCCGAAGCCGCCACGGCACGCGCCAGAGGGAAGTCCGTCATGCGTGCCACGGGAAGATCCACCGAGCGCTGCCCCGGCAGAAAGCGCCCCGCCGTGCGGAAGCCGTCCCTGTAGAACTGTCCCACCTGCCCCGTGTTCAGCACCGCCGCGTTCACGCACAGCAGGGGCCGCTCGGGCAGGCCGCCCAGCGTGAGACCCTGATAGAAGATGCGGTCGAAGGCTACCGCGAGCAGGTCCGTCCGGGTGGTGCCCGGAAAGGGCAGGGCGAGCGTGCGCCAAGAGAGGAGAGCCCGCGCGATGAAACCCTTGCCCAGCTCGGCCCTCAGCCGCGATTGAAAGGCCCCGAGGGCCTCGCCCCGTTTCAGCGACGCCACCCACGCCGCCCCGAAGACCGAGCCACCCGACACCGTGGAGACCACGTCCACCGAAGCCAGCAGCCCCACCGCGTCCAGCCCCGCCAGCGTCCCCCCGTGGAACGCCGCCGCCCGTGACCCGCCGCCCGAAAGAGCAAGACCTATGGACATGGCTCACCATCACCTTTACCAAGGGCAGCAGAAACATTCAGAGTATAAACCCAAAGCCGAAACGCGCGGCCCGATTCGAACACAAAGCCCGCGCGAGCACGTGGTTTGATTGGCGCCGCCGGCGGCACCGAGGACCCGGGCGGCCGCGGCAGGCTTCGCCTGCGGAAACGACTCGATGGTTTTGCAGAGATTAGTTTCGGCGCTCTCGGCCTTCGGGCGTGCCCGATCGGGCGAGGGTGAGGCGGCGCCAGGGGCCCCATTGGTCTTGCTGGCCGCGGCTCCACATCCAGGCCATGACGTTGATGGCGTCATCGGGGTCCAGGGGGGAGCACAAATCGGAAGAATCGAGGAGACCGGCATCCTTCATGGCGCGGACGTTGGCCTTGAACGTGGCGGGCATGAACTGGCACAGGCCCACATAGCGGCCGCTGCGCGAGCGGGCCTCGGGGAATCTCCGGCTCTCCTCATGAATGACCCACAGCATGTCGTGAACGAGGTGGGGGACGCCGTACCGGGCCGCGTAACGTTCGACCAAGGCCCGTACCTCGTCCGTGGACAGCCGCCGGCTCTGATGCCGGGAGGGCGCGGCGGGGGGCTGCGCCGGGTGAACCACCCCGGCGGGGGCCTGCGCCGGATGGACGGATGTCTCGGCGGATAAAAGGGTTGATGGGGCGCGCGTGGTTGCGTCCAAATGCACGGGGCTGGGCACCGTGACGGGGGAGGGGGACGTCACGGGACCCGCACCGGCGTTCATGGCGACCATGGAAAAGCCCGCCAGGAGGGCCACGGCGGCCATGGAAGACCAGACATAAGCTCGCACCCGGGTTTTTTTCATCACGTTCGGCCACCGCCATTTCTATGGGAGAGCATAGACTAGCATACTTTCCCATCAGAATGCAAAGACTTAGTCTGCCAGGAAAACAATGGCGGGGTGGAAGGGTATTCCCGAAGGGAGTGTTGGGGTGTTCTGGGGGGTGGGATGATCCCTTCCGCCCGGCGCAATGACAGGAGGCGGCCCGTGAGCGAGAAAGTGTTCAAGAAGATCCGCGTGGTGGGGTGTTCATCCAAGAGTTTTGAGGACGCGGTGACGATGGCCGTGGAAAAGGCGTCCAGCAGCCTGCACGACCTTTCCTGGTTTGAAGTGTCCGAGTTCCGGGGGGCGATCAGCGGCGGAAAGGTGGTGGAGTGGCAGGCCACCGTGGACCTGTCCTTCAAGCTGGAATAGGGACATCACCAGCGGGGGGCCGCCGCAACACTGGAGGGGGCCCGACACACCAGCCAGGCTAGCGGGAGGCCCAGCGACCCGAAGGTGTTGCCTCCTGGCCTTGGGCACGTCCTCCCTTTTGACGGCGATGGCGCAGGGCTTCCGCCTCATGTCCATCCCCCGTCAGCCCGTGGTGACGCCCCAGATGGCCACGGTGGCGCCTGTTTTAAGATAGTCGCCGATCTTGTGCACGGCGTTGCCCTCGGAGGGATCCTGGATCGTTTGGTCGAGGGCTCCGGGGGTGACCTTGACAATGCAGTGGCTGGAGTCACTCATGGACTGGACCGTTCCGATGGCGGGCCTGAACATGGCGCCGGACCGCTCGATGATCAGCCGGACGGGCATGCCGGGGACGGCCTCCGTCGTGGGGTTGCTCAGGCTTTTTGTCTGTGAAGGGTTGGGCACGCCCGTACTCAGCTGAGGGTTCGAGGGCTGTGCCAAAACGGACTCGATGGTGACCTCCAGATAAAGGCCCCCTTCTTTCTGGACGATTCTTTCAATAGTCCCCATGCGAGTGACGGGGCCCTCCTGGGCCTGGGCGGCCAAAGCCAGCATCAGGGCCGCGGCCACCGCGAAGACCCAGCGCGCGGATGGCACTCTCAAGCGGTTCATGCGAACCTCCCACAAAGATTAAGAAACCCTATGCAAGGTATCTTAATGCCCGGGGAGTGGAGGCGCCACCCTCTTACCGGTCCTGGACCGGATGATCTTTCCAGCCATGGAACTTCCCCAGCCTCCGGTATTCCTCAACGTACTCGGCGTAGTTGCGCCACCCATCGCGCACGGCCTGGACTTCTCCGGGCGAAAGAGCCCTTACCGGACGGGCGGGCGATCCCAGCACCAAATGCCCCGCGGGCATGACCCTGCCCTGGGTCACTACGGAGCCTGCTCCCACCACTACATCTTCCTCGATGACACAGCCATCCAACAGGATCGCGCCCATTCCGATGAGGGCGGGCCCTTTCACGGTGCACCCGTGGAGGATGGCGCCGTGGCCCATGACCACGCCGGGCCCGATCGTCAGCGGATAGGTGTCGTGGGTCGTGTGAAGAACGCAGTTGTCTTGAATGTTCGTGCGCTCTCCGATTCTGATGAAGTGCACGTCGCCGCGGATGGAGACGTTGAACCACACCGAAGCTCCTTCGGCGATGGCCACGTCACCGTTGATGCGCGACGTGGGATCAACATATACCGAGGGGTGGATATCCGGATGGCGTTCTAGGTGGGAAAGGCGCATGGGCTGCTCCTGGCTGGATGAGGCGCTGGCGGTGCATTCCCCTCACGTTTTACCTTTCATTGCTTTTCACTTTATCACTTTATTGCTTCTCACTCAGTGCTCTTCACCATTTTGTCATAGATCCACAACGCGCCGGCCACGAGGAGGCTCCATAGGCCAAATCCGTACCAGACCCACTCGGGGTGCCCCATGGCCGCGAAAAAGTGCATGAGGTGGGTCCCCGCCGTGGGGCCGATACCAAAACCGATGGCGAAGGGCAGGAACCCGTAGCCGATATACAGCGCGAGCTTGTCCTTGGGCGCGATGACCGACACGTACTCCACCATCCGGGGGCTGAACATCATCTCGCCCGCGGACCAGATGACGAGGGAGAAGCTCACCGCCCAAGCGCCGATATTCTCCCCGAAGATGCTGATCGTGGAGACGGCCACGGAGGCGATGACGATGCCTAGAACCATGGAGGGAAGGGGCCGGTACTTCGACATCCATTTCCCGACGAGGACCTGGAAGAGGACGATCATGATGGGATCCACTGCTTGGAAATATTCGATGTGCGCCTTCATGGCCGGGTCGAGGGAAGTGATGTAGAGGGGAATGTTGGTCCAAATTTGGCTGTAGAGGGCCCAGACACCGGAGAAGATGAGGATGAACGCCAGTAGCCTGCCGTCCCCGAACCGCTGGCGCTGCAACAGGGGGTGGGAGAAAAGCCGTCCCGACCGGTGTTCCAAGATCGGGAAATATACGTCCGCGAGCACGTTGAGAATCACCCACGCTCCCACCGCCACCCAGAGGTCCTGACCCTTGAACAGAGGCTCGCCCCGAAGAAAATACAGTGCCGCGAGGCCGGAGGTGGTGATCATCAGGCGGGCGTTGCCCAGCACCAGCACCATGTCGCCCAGCACCGCGGCAAGTGATTTGGCTTTGGCCGCGGCCTCCACGGGAAGGTTCTTGAACATGAAGAGCGTCACCAGGATGGCGCTCGTCTCCACCACGCCGCACGCCACGAAGATAAAGGCCGGGTGGCCTGTGGACACGCGCACGCCATTGGCGAGGAAGGGGGCGAGGAAGGAGCCCACGTTGATGATCATGTAGTAGATGGAGAACCCCAGGGTGCGCGTCCCTTCCGTGGTGGCCGCCTTCACGGTTCCCGCGATGACCGGTTTCATCACCGCTCCGCCCAGGGCGATGACCATGAGGGCAGCGAAAACAGCCGGGTAGGAGGTGACGCGGCTGGCGAGGAAGTACCCGGCGGTGATTATCACCAGGGAGACGGCCATGGTTTCCTTGAACCCGTAACGGTCCGCCAGGGCGCCGATGAGGATGGGCAGAAAGTAGCCCACGAAGAGCATGGTCCCGTACATGGCGCTGGCCCGCAGGTCCCCAAAGCCAAGATCTTCTGCCAAATAGATGATGAGGTAGCTCAGCATGCTGTAGGAGGCGAGGCAGTGCAGCAGCTCCGTAATGATGGCCGCCCAGAAGGTCCGGTTGAACTGTCTGAGGGATGCGTTCAGCGAGAGTCCCATGGCGTCTCCGTGGGGAAAGGGGAACAGAGAGATGGAAGCAGGCAACCGATAGGCCGTGTCGGCGGGAGGACCCTTCGACCCGGTGGCTTTCTCCTCATCCCCTCATCTCCTCCTCACCGATCGAAGCGATGGTGCGAAGGATGCGGGGAATGTCCCGATCATAACGGTGTATCCAGAGAACTTCCAGGCCCAGGTGCTCGAAGGCGTCCCAGACAGCCCGGCGCGATGCGGAGTAGCGAATGGCGCTTCGGGCGTCACGGGGCAAAACCGCCGGCGGTTTCAGGAGGAGGTAGTGACCCACGGGCGAGGCGAGCCTTCTCGCCAGGTCCAGGAGGCGGCGCAGGTTCGGGTCTTCCCCCGACGTACCGATGAAGAGGCATGTGGAACGCGCCAGGAGCTGGATGGCCACGTGGTCCGTCCAGTGGTAGCCCTGGTGGAGGAGGCCGTGGTAGTCGTCCTCGGACAGGATGAGCCCATCCGAGTGCGGCTCCCGGGGATCACGGGGCAAATACCCGTGGGTATGGTAGATGGGAATGCGGCCCGACCTAGGGTGGATGGGGGCGGCGAAGACTGTTTGATAGCGGCCTCCCACTTCGAGACGCGCGGCGAAGGTCTCCAGCAAGTCGTCGAAATTGAGGGTGAGGATGGCCTGGAGGCGCTCGAGGGTGAGAATCCAACGGACCGTCTGGGAGAGGCGCATGGGACCTTCATAAAGGGCCGTTCTCACTTCATCCAGGTAACGGCCGCCCAGCTTTGCTTTGACATAACGTCCCACCATGGGGCGAACCCGGTCCTTCAGCGTGGCCTCGATATCTCTGGCGTGCAGGGGAGCCTCGTCGGGCCCCACGGCTTCGTAGAGGCCTTCTAAGGCTCTTCTGAGGAGAGTCCTGTTAAGTTCGGACCATTCGGGAAGGCCGCATCCCTTGGAAATGCCTGCCCCCAAAACAAGGCTCAGGCGGCCCGTGCGGTACGCCTCCGCCAAGGCGTGAATGCGGGGGGCGTTCCAGCCCTCCTCCTTGGCGATTTCCTTCTGTGCCAGCGGGTGAACATGCTCCGCCATGGCCTCTCCGTCTCGTCTCCGCGCGGCCTTTGGGATGGGCGGAAACCGAAACGAGTGTAGCGGAGGGCCGGGGCTGCCGCAATGCTTTGAGGGGCGGAACAAATGATGGGAGTTCATTGTTGTACTTCTAGAAGTATAGCCTTGGCCATGGGCCGGTTGCACGGACGCGGGTTTCTTGCATGAACACGCGGAGGGACCCATACTCTCTCATAGGGATCATGTTCATCAACCGTGGCGGCCTTGGAACTAGCGTCCCGCCGCGATGGGAACAGTGGATGCGACTGCGGGAAGAGGCTGGACGATGACGGGCCTTTGGACTACTTGGACCGCGGCTTTGGGGTGCACATGGCCCTTGATGGCGGCCCTGGCCGTGTCCGCCGAAGGCACCGGGCAGGAAGCCCCCTTTCCATGGGCTACGGCGGCGGCGGTGGCCGCCTTGGGCGCGGCGGGCCTCCTCTACGCCAGGAGCAGGCGCGCTCTGGCGGCCCTCCGCCGGAGCGAGGAGGCCTACCGCCTTCTGGTGGAGAACCAGACCGACCTCGTGGTGAAGGTGGACAAAGACGGACGCTTCCTCTTCGTGAGCCCCTCCTACTGCCGGCTCTTCGGCAAAACGCCCGAAGAGCTTCTCGGCAAGACGTTCATGCCCCTGGTCCACGAGGAGGATCGGGCGGCCACGGCCAAGGCCATGGAGGCCCTCTGGGCTCCGCCTTACACGGCCGCCATGGAGCAGCGCGCGCTCACGAAGGAGGGGTGGCGCTGGCTCGCGTGGTCCGACAAAGCGGTTGTGGACGCCTCCGGCAGCGTGACGGCGGTGGTAGGGGTAGGCCGGGACATCACCGAACGGCGCCTGGCCGAAGTGGCTCTGCAGGAGAACGACCGCCGCGTCCGCGCTCTTGTGGAGGCATCTCCCGTGGGCATGCACATGTTCCGTCTGGAGGAGGACGGCAGGCTCATTTTCACGGGCGCCAATCCCGCCGCCGACAAGATCCTCGAGGTAGACCACAAGGACCTGGAGGGCAAGACCATCGAAGATGCCTTCCCCTCGCTGGAGGGAACGGAACTCCGTCGGCGCTACGCCGAGGTTTGCCGCAACGGAATCCCCTGGCGCGAGGAGCGGCTCGCCTACGAGGACGCGCGCATTCGGGGCATCTTTGAAATCTACGCCTTTCAGACGGGGCCAGGGACCATGGGCACCATGTTCTTCGACGTGACCCATCGGTTAGCCCTTTCAGCCGAGATCGCCGAATGGAAACAGCGGTTTGAACTCGTGGCTTCAGCCTCGGGCCAGGTCGTCTACGAATACCACATCCCGACCGGGGCCATTCTATGGAGCGGCAGCTTGGAGCAGGTGCTGGGGTACGCGGCGAGCGAGATGGGCGGCATCGAGCAGTGGGTGGGACGCATCCATCCCGATGACAGGTCCGCGGCCATGCGCCTGCTGGAGGCCTCCGAACGGGCCCTCCTTCCTTACGACACGGAGTACCGTTTCAAGCTGAGGGACGGCCGTTACATACCCATCCACGACCGGGGCACGTTCGTCCCTGGCCCCGACGGCCAAGCGTTGCGTATGGCCGGGATCATGGCGGACATCACGGAACGAAAACACGAGGAGGCGGAGCTGCGGCTGAGAAACCGCCAGCTCCTCGCGCTCGTGGCCTCGGCAGAAGCCATGGGAAGTTTTGTAACCATGGAAGAGGCGGCCAGGGGCATTTGTGAGGCGGCTCTGTCCGCCTTCGGCGCCGTGATGGCCTGGGTCGGCCTCGTGGTCCCCGAGAGTACCGAGCTGACATTCCTCGTGTCGGCGGGGCGCGACGAGGGGTACACGGAGAAAGTGCGGGTCCGGTGGGACCTCTCCCCCCGTGCCATGGGCCCCACGGGGCGGGCCATCAAGAACCGCCGGCCGGAAGTAATGAACGTGGATGATCCCCGCTTTGCCCCGTGGCGCGAAGAGGCCTTGATGCGGGGGTACCGAACCGTCTGCGCCCTTCCCCTTCTGCACGGTGAGGAGATCCGGGGCGCCGTCACCCTCTACAGCGAGAGTCCGAGCGCCTTCGGCCCGGATACATTCGATGTCCTGGAGATATTCGCCCGCCAGTGCACCATGGTCGTCGTGAACACCGCCCTCCACGAGGAAGCCAAGAGAACCATCCAAGAGCTGTGGGCCGCCCGCGAGGATCGAGAGTAGGCGCCTTCCAGACGGGGCGCGGGCCGTTCTGCCTTGCGGCCCTTCCCTCCCGGGAGTAGACTCTGCGCGGAGGGACGGACGTGAACAGGCCCAAACTCGGGGACATGCTGATCGAGGCCAACCTCATCGACGAGGTGCAGATGAGGATCGCCCTTCAGGAGCAAAAGCAACGCGGGACGCGCTTCGGCTCCACCCTCCTGGCCCTCCACTTCATCGACGAGAACGTCCTGACGGCCTTCCTGTCCAGGCAGCTAGACATTCCGTGCGTCTCGCTGTCCAACATCGAAATTCCGCCGCGGCTGCTGGTGGCCGTGCCCAAGGACTTGGCCTTGAGGTACCACGCCCTGCCCGTTCGCGAAGACAAGGGAACCCTGCACGTGGCCATGTGCGATCCCATGGATTGGGAGACCACCGAAGCGCTGGAGGCGCACACGGGCTGGTCGGTGGTGCCCATGGTGGCCCCTCAGTCCAGCATCCTGGATTGCATCGAGCGGTACTATCCGGGCTCGGGCTCGGGTTCGGGCAAGCCGTCCATCGAGGATACGGGATCGGGCCTGTTTCCCGATCTCATCCGCGAGATTGAGGAAATGGACGTCTTCGGCCGTCACTTTCGTAAGATCGAGGACCGCCTGGACCGCATCGACGCAGCCTTGGCTCGTTTGGAAGGGAGCCGGGAGCGGGGACCGGGAAGCCAAAACCCCGCGTAGCCTTCCCCCGCTCGGCTATCCCGAGTACTCAATCCCCCGGTGGCCTACTCGCTCGATCACGTTGCGTCCCCCACCTCCCTGCGTCAATGAACTACCTTTCCGGGAAAGGATAGAACGGGAGCCGGCCCCTCCAGGGCGAGGTCCAGTTCCCGTTGCAGCAGGTCGAACCGTTCCTCGATGCTCTGGACTTCCAAAAGGCGCTGTTTGCGTTCCGCCGTTACGCCCAGAACTTGGGCCGCGGCCGCGGCGAGGGCCTCGTCACCCACCTGTCCCATCTGCCGCATGAGGTCGCTCACCGCGTCCTCGCCGCCCTCCATCTTGCCGTCAAGAAAAGCAGTGAGGGAGGCCAGGAGGTTCAGCCGCCGCAGGCTGAGGCCCTGGCGGGCCGTTTCCCCTTCCGCGCCGTCGTGGCGGATGCTCGCGAGGCGGTAGCGGGTCACGGTTTCGAGCTCTTGGCTGATATGGAAGCGCTCCACACCCACCAGCCAGATGAGGAAGCGCCCGTCCTCCGTTTCCGTGTGGCGCGCGATGACCCCAGCGCAACCCACGTCGCGAACGGGCGGATTGAAGGGCTGCTCCTTCTCGTGGCCCGGGAGGATCTGCACCATGCCGATGATATGGTGGCTCGCCAGCGCGTCGCGAACCATCTCCGTGTAGCGGGCCTCGAAGATGTGAAGCGGAAGCACCTCGCCCGGCAGCAGGACCGTCTGAGGCAGGGGGAAAATGGGGATGACGTCGGGAACCGGTACGGCAGCCATGGGCGCCTCCTGGCGAGAGCGGCCCGGCCAGCGCGTGCCCTCTCTCCTACTCCTCTAACGTCACCGGGAGCCGCCGTTATTTCGTTCTCCGCTCCCTTCCATGACCGCATCCCACCCCGGAGAGTAAGGGCCTATCCGTAAAATAGGATTTGGCCGCAACGGAGGCTGGCCGGGAAGAAAGGCTCTGGCCGCGGGAACGTCTCTGGCGCGCCGCCTGCGCCCTGGGATGCGCGGCACGAAGCGCGAGGAGGACGATGCGGGAGGCATCAGCGACGAGCCACGGCGCCGGGGAGGGCCGTCCCTCCGCAAATGGGGGCGGGCGAGGAAGCCCTGGCCCAATGGCCGCCCGCACCCGGAGCAGGTAGGCCTGAACCGAGCATAGCGGACACGGGCCTAAGCGGCTACTAGCAGGCTGCTAGGGGAAAGGCTCGGCGGAGGCCGCATCCAGCCAAGACAGCTCGGGGATGGCGGTGAACAGCAGGGCAGCCCGAAGGCCTTCCCCAAGGCCCGCGCGGCGGGCCATGCCAACGTAGGCCTTGAGCTGGCCCGAATAGGCTCTGCGCTGGGCCTCGATCCATTCGGACAGGCGGCCCGCGGGCCGGCCCGTCTTGAAGTCCACGATGACGATTCCCGCGGGCGACTGCACCCGCAGGTCCACCCGCCCCACGCGGAGCCGGCCCCTCCCGTCGTAGTCCTCGATGGGCCATTCGGCCACCACCTCGGCGCCTCTCAGCAGGTTCTGCATGGGAGGAAAGTTCCATGCAAGGCGGGCTTCCTGCACAAGGTCTCCCGCCATTTCCCTGGCCAAGGGGAGGGTGAGTTTCTCTTCCACGAGCGCTGCGGCAACGGCATCCGCGCCCGGCATCGGCTCCCTGCGAGCCAGCGTTTCGAAGATCCGGTGCATGACCACGCCCCGCGCTTGGGCCTCCGGACTCGCCTCGTCGCTGCCCGGCCTCGCGGCCTGGGCCGTTTGCTGCTCCACCTCGGAGGGGCTGCTGATGACATAAGGAAGGGGCCGGGGCGCGAAGGGCGGCGGCTGAGGCAGGAGCCGGCCGGGGGGAACCTCGGGAGGAACCGCAGCATCGGGACAAGGATCATGCTCAAGGACGAAGAGGGGCGGCCCTACGAGCCCTTCTTCCCACGCTTCCTCCACAGCCGCCAGCCCCGGTCCCGCTGAGGCCGAAGGGGAGCCGTCCTTCAGCCGCTCGTCCAACCCCGTGAGGGTGAGGGCCTCCTTCGCCCGCGTGACGGCCACGTAGAATTGGCGTTTGAACTCGGCCGTGTCACGCCCCCGGCCCAGCTCCGCCAGGAGCATGTGCGCCAGCACCTTCTCGCCCGTCCTCCGGTCCGCCGTGGCCGCCGCCAAGGGATCCCGCGCATTTCCGGGAATGAGGTCCACGAGAAAGGCGGGCGTCTCACGCCTGTTTCGCGCGGGCTGGTGGTCCATCGCCACGGCGAAGACGTGGTCGAATTCCAAGCCTTTGGCTCCATGGATCGTCATGACCTGCACGCCGGCAGCGGCGCCCCTCGGGTCCGGTGGCGTGTAGGCATCCTCCAGCAGGCGCTCCAGGCGGGCCAGCGCCTCCTCCGGCGGCGAAGACGGACACGTGAGAAGCCGGTCGAACAGCGCCAGGGCGTTGGCGACGCCTTGGGGACCGGAGAGGCCCACCGTCGCGGCGGGCCCTCCTAGGTCCTCCCAGACTCGCTGAAGGGTGGCGGCGAAGGGCTCCCGTCCGAAGGCGGGAGCGGCATGCCGCAGGACTTGCCCAAAGCGCTCCAGCGCGGGATGGGCGTCCCCCGCCTCTCCAAGTCTCGCGGACCACGGGCCCGGGGATCCCGCGGCCAGCGCCTCCAGAGCCGGCAGCGGCGCCCGGCTCCAAGGAGCCCGCAAGGCTCCCGCCCAGGCCACATCGTCGTAGGGCCTCACGAGTGCCCGAAAGAGGTTCAAGAGATGGCGGACTTCGGGGGCATCGAGCATGGGCCGCCCCTCTTTGATCCGCAGGGGGACGCGCAAGGATTCGAAGGCCGCCACGAAGGCCGCGAGGTGGGTCCGAGCGGGGATGAGGACCGCGATCCGGTCTCCCGCCACGCCACGGGCGAGGAGATTGGCCACCCTGGCCGCCACGAAGGCCGCCTCCTTTTCCCTGGCTTGCGCCCGGGTGGGCCGGTCCTCCACTTGGCTGCGGCTGCTGGCGCACGTGAAGAGGGCCGCGAGCACGGGCGAGGGAGCGCCGGATGCTTCCCGAGATGGTTCGGACGGGGCGAAGCTTACCTCGTCCAGGGTTTCATCGGGATCCGCCATGACGTTGCCGAAGAGGGCGTTCGCGAATGCCACTAGATGGGGCCTGGAGCGGAAATTGGCGGATAGGCGCAGGGCATGGAGAGGGAAATTCGCCTCGCCCTCGCGGGCCAGGCCCGTCCGCTGCATGCGGCGGAAGAGCGCCACCTCGGCTCGCCGGAACCGGTAGATGGACTGCTTGGGATCGCCCACCACGAAGAGCGTTTCGGTCCCGTGAGGTTCCCATCCCTGGGTGAGGGCGCCCAGAATCCGCACTTGCATGTCGTTGACGTCTTGAGCTTCGTCCACGAGGACGTGCCTGAGGTGCTCATGGAAGAAGATGAGGCTTTCGCTCGGACGCTCGAACCGGTTCAGCGCCCGTAAGGCCGCCGCCTCCAGCTCCGTGAAGTCCAACCCCCGGGCGTTCCTGGCTCGCCGGAACCGGCTCAGAACGGCTCCGGCCAGGCAGACCATGTCGGCCAGGGCCGCCGCGCCGGCGCCGTCCAGGCCCGCGTCGGGCCAGGAGGCTACGAAGGCGAGCCGCGAAGCCACCGAGGGAGGCAGCTCCCGGATGAGGGCCGAGGCGGGATGCTTCTTGAACCCGTCGGGAAACCCGGTCCCGCGCCCCATGGACTGGCGCACGCTTCGGGCCGAAGGGCTTTTGTCGGCGCTGCCCGTAAGGAACACCTCCGCGGCGGTCCGCCAGGCCGCCGCGTGGGCTACCCCGGTGCCGGGAACGGCGGCGGGGAGGCGCTCCGCCATCGGAACACCGGCCGAATCCAGGGCCCGTTTGAGATCGCTCCACGCCCCGGCTCGGGCCGAAAAATACTCCTCCATCGGCCTCATGAACGACGCCGCGAGCTGGTCGGTCCGCGAGGCCAGCGTTCCCGTGAAGCCGTCCGCCCCTCCCTCGGCGAAGAGCGACCCCACCAAGAGGAGCCTGTCGCGCCGCTTCAAGAGGTCAAGGAGTTGCTCGCGCAAGGTCCGAACGCTATTGTCCGCCGCGGCCAGGCGCCGCCTGAAGGCCGCCATTTCTTCGTAGGTGGCCGTGCCCGCCGCCACGGAGGCGAGGGCATCCGACACGCAGGCCGCCAGCAGTTCATCCTGCTCCACGGGCTCCAGCAGCCCAAGGCCAGGCGGCACGTCTGCTTCCAAGGGCCAGCCCCGGACCACCCGGGCGCAGAAACCGTGGAAGGTGCTTACCATGAGGGTGTCCGGGCTCAGGAGGCGGCGGCCCAAGGGCCGGTGGGCCGAAACCGCATCGAGGGCCAGGGCCAGGAGCGTGTCCTTCCAGGACCCGTCCCCTTTCGGCCTCTCGCCCTTAAGAGCCCGCTTGAGGACGCCCGTGATGCGGTCCAGCATCTCCGCCGCCGCCCTGTTCGTGAACGTCACTGCGAGAATTTGGCGCGGGTGCCCCACGCGGGCCAGGAGGGCCAGGTACCGGGCCGTGAGCAGGGCCGTCTTCCCGCTGCCCGCGGGGGACTCCAGGATCAAGCTCCGGCTCGGGTCCAGGGCCTCGTCCCGGACCTTCGCATCGGCGGGCGCGGGGCTCACGGCGTGTCCTCCTCGGCGGCGTCCGCCTCCGCGCGCTCTGAAACCCCGTCGAACCGGCCGCAAAGGTCATAGTAAGGACAGGTTTCGCAGGCCCCCGTGCGCCGCGTGAAGGCTCCCCTGGAGGGGGGCCGCGGGTCCGCGGGAAAAAGGCCTTCGATGCCACTTGACATTCGCGCTTCCATGGCCTGTTCCCACGCGGGCAAGGCCTCGTCCCAATCCACGGGCCTCCGTTTGAGGTTAAGAGGTTCCACGGCCACGTCGCCGGCCTTGCCCAAAGCGATGTACCCGGCCTGCAGAGATCGCCCCTCCGCCTTCACTTCCGGGATGAGCCCGCCTCGCACGGCCAGGAGATAGGCCGGAAGCTGGGGCGCCTCGCAGCGCTCCACCACCTGGGCCGCCGAAGGGGCCCGGCCCGATTTGTAGTCCCACACCGCCAGCCCCATGCTCCCGTGATGGTCCACGCGGTCCACCCGGCCCTTGAGCGTCATGGGGCCAAGGCGCAGGCCGGCGAACCTCGACTCCACCGCGGCGATGCTCCATCCCTCCCGGGCCCGGATCATTTCCGCCTCCAGCCATGCCTGAAGCACGCCGGCCGTGCCCGACTCCTTGTCGCCCATCCAGCGAAGGCGCTCCACTTCCCAAAAGAGGGTCCTCGGATGCCGCGACAGTTCCTTGTCCACATTATCTTCGAGCCACGCCCGCGCGCTCTTCGCCGCTGCATCCTCACGGCTCGTGCCCGGCCATCCGGGGACGTGTTTGGCCAGGCCAGCGGCAAAGGCGGCGAGAACGGCGTGGAGGGCCGTCCCTCGCTCCAGGGGATCGAGGCCTTCGGAAGCCGGATGCAACGGTTCGAGCCCGAGGACCGGGCCCGCGAAGAATCGGAAGGGACACGCCGCCAGTTCCCCCAGCTCCGTGACGCGCCATTCTCCCGAGAGCCGGAATCCCGAGGGCTCTTCCTGGCGGGGAAGCCATGGCTGGGAACGCGCCAGGAGGCTGTCCCTCAGCCAGCGGGCTCGCATCCAGGCAGCCGGGGGCGCGTTCCACAGATCCACGATGGCGACGGCCCCACCACCGGCCCCTTCGTCACTTTCGTCGCGGGCCATGGGGCTTGAAGGCAGAAGGGCCTCATCCTCGCCGGCCCAGGGGCGGCTCCAGTGCACTACTGGTGCACCTGCCAACAGCGCCGCGATATCGCGGCGCGCCTCCTCCCATTTCGACTCCATGGTGCCGCCCGGCAGGAGGCGCCTCTCGCTGGGATGAAGCAGAGGCCTGTCAAGAGCGGGCCTGGGAAGGGTGCGGCCGGTCACGCCCAGGACCCAGATCTCGGCAAAGGAGAGGCCTCGAGCTTCCTCCGCGGCGAGCACCTGGATGCCCTCCGATTCGGGCGTAGGCTCGGCCGCCCGAAGCTCTCCGGCGCAGGCCGTGATCCAGGCCAGGGCTCCCTCCGCGCTCGTCCGGACGGAGCCCGCCTCGGCGGCAAGGGAGGCCACCACATCGTCCACGTGCCGCCTCGCGATGGCGTCGGCGTCGCGGCGACCCTCTTCGAAGGTCACGAAGCCCAAATCCTTCCAGCAGGCTTTCAGGGCGTCCAGCCACGTTCCCAGCGGTGCCCTTCCCAGGGACGCCAGGCTCCTGAGTGCCGCCACGGGGGCGTTCCTCCGGCCGAGCGCATCGAGGCACGACGCGAGACCGGGGGAGGCGGACGCCGCGAAAAGCGCTTCCCGCACGGCGGAGGCCCTCCCTGCTCCAATCCCCGCGTAGGGCGAGCAGAGAAGGGAGGCGAGAAGGGCCGAGGGGGCTGATTCTGTCACCACCCGCAGAGGCAGGAGGGCCGTGAGGAAGAGCGGGTGCTCCGCCAGGGGCCACCCGCCCGCCAGGTTGTACCGAATCTCCCGCCCGAGATCGGGGGGCGGGCCGTCTCCCGCCAGTTCGTCGAAGCACCGCTTCAGGACACCAAAATAGGGCTGGTCCATATACACCACGCCCAGATCCGTCCGCCCTTCATTCCACGCATCAAGGACCGCGGCGCAGACGGCGCGGCATTCCTGAAGGGTGGAGCCGAAGACCTGCACCGCTGGGGCCTGTGCCACCTGAGCCGCGCAGGTGAGGTGCACCACGCGGGACCGCTGCGCGAAGGATTCGAAGAGGCCCGCCTGAAGCGGCGTGGGCGCCTCGAACTCCGCAAGCACCACGCGCTCGGGCAGAGGCACGCGCCCATTCAAGAGTGCCTTTCGGAGAGACGACATGGCCCCCTGGTGCACGTGAAAGCCCTCCGTTGCCGCCCGCTTGAGGAAGCGCTCCGTGACCGCCCTGCGCCAATCGGAGAGGGAATGGCCCGCTGCGCCCGAGACCGGCGGCATCCCGTGCTCGTGGAGGTCGTCCAAGGCGAGCTGGAGGTCGCCATAAAGCGCCGGTCCCGGCACCAGCCCCTCAGGCGGAGCTACACCCGCCGCAGCTTCGTGCCACAGACGCAGGGAGGCGGCCCGGCCCAGGGGGCGAGTTCCAGGCCAGAGCGCCTCGTGGGCGCGGGTGGTCCAGGCCCCCAGACCGTGGACCCGCAGGCCCGCCCACCCGCAAGGTCCGTCCAGCGCCTTGCCCGCCCTATGGCGGTGGAGGATTCGCCTGGCGAGCCGTGCCGATCGGGCCAGCACGAGGGCTCCGCCCTCGGCCTCCTGCACAAGGCGCCGTTCGAAAGCAGCCGCGCTGGACATGGGCGGTTCAACGATGAGTGGCACGGTCCCTCCGAGGTCATTGTACCAGGAGCGGCCCGCGAAGGGCCCGCCAGGGCGATGAAGACGGAGCCGGGGGTATACTCTGAGGGGAGGCTTTATGGACAGGGTGGACATCACGGTCATCGGTGCGGGGGTGGTGGGCCTGTCGGTGGCCGCGCACGTGGCCCGTCGCGGCCGGAGCGTCCTCCTCGTGGAGCGCCACGAATCCTTCGGACGGGAGACGAGCAGCCGGAACAGCGAGGTCATCCACGCCAGCATTTACTATCCGCAAGATTCCCTGAAAGGGCGGCTATGCCTGGAAGGGAACGAGCTCATGTACAGCCTTTGCCGCCGCTACGGCATCGGCCACAAGAACACGGGCAAGCTGATCGTAGCCGTGACCCCCGAGGAGGAAGCGCGCCTGCCGGCCCTGCTGGAAACGGCGCGGCGCAACGGCGCCCAAGGCGTGCAGATTGTAGGTCCGTCCGACATCAAGAAACTCGAACCCAGGGTGGAAGCCCTCGCGGCGATCCACTGCCCCACGTCGGGCATCGTGGACTCCCACGCCCTCATGCGGCATTTCCGCGCCGCGGCCGTGGGCGCGGGCGCGTCGGAGGCCTACGGCGTGGAGGCTGGCTCCATCGACAAGGTCGAGGGCGGCTACCGGGTGGGAGTCAGGGAGCAAGGCGGCGAGGCCTTTGCCTTCGAAACGCGCGTGCTGATCAACTGCGCGGGCCTGGGAGCGGGGGAAGTGGCGGCCATGGCGGGCATCGACGTGGACGAGGCCCACTACCGCATCTTCTACAGAAAAGGGATGTATTTCCGCGTCATGCGGGGCCTGGACCGCCTTCCTTCCATGCTGGTCTATCCCGTTCCGCCCACGGAGGCCACGGTGGGTATTCACACGTGCCCCGATCTGGCGGGAGGCATGCGCCTGGGGCCCCACGACGTTTGGGTGGACCGCGTGGACTACACCGTTCCGGAGGAGCTGAGGAGCCTCTTTCTCCGCGCCTGCGGGCCTTTTCTTCCGGCTCTGCTGGCGCATGATCTCATGCCCGACATGGCGGGAATCCAGGCGAAGCGCTTCGGGCCGGGAGAGGCCAGCCGTGACTTCGTCATCCGCGAGGAGTCGGACCGCGGCCTTCCCGGGCTCATCAACCTGGTGGGTATCGAATCCCCGGGCCTCACCTCGTCTCCCGCCATCGGCAAGCTCGTGGCCGGGATGGTTCAGCAACTCATGTAGGGAATCACCGGACGTCCCCGGGGGTAATCCAGCGGCCCCCGGCAGCGGCTTTGCGCCGCAGGAGGTCGGCAGTGCCGCGATCCCCGTTGGACAGAGCCAGCCCCAGGGGCGTCAGGCCATCGCGGTTCCGCCGGTCCGTCCGGACCCCCGCCTTGAGGAGGGCCGCCACCATGTCTCTGGATCCGGCTTCCACAGCCGCGTGCAGGGGCGTGTCGCCCGCGTCGTCCGCGGCGTCCACATCCGCCCCGTTGGACATGAGGGCCTCCGCGAGGGCCCGGTTTCTCCTCTGGATGGCCACGAGGAGAGGCGTGGCGCCTTCCTTGTCGCGGACGTCCACCGCCGCGCCGCGTTTCAGGAGGAATTCGGCCGCGCCGCGAGGCCCCCGCGTGGCGGCATAGAAAAGTGGCGTACGGCCCGTTTCGTCCGTCCCGTTCACATCGGCCCCGTGGTTCAGAAGCAGCTCCATGAGATCGCGCCGTCCCGACATGGCGGCGCCGCCGAGCAGCGTTGTGGATCCGCCCACGGCAGGGCCGTCCGGCGCGGCGCCCGCATCCAGCAGCGCCGCGGCCAGATCCGGCCGCTCCGATTCCAGGGCCCAGGCCAGGGGAGCCGCTCCGGAGTCATCCGCCACGTTCGTATCGGCCCCGGCGGCGATGAGGAGGCGCACCAGTTCCGTGTTCCCGCCGCTCACCGCCAGGGCAAGGCTCGTAAGCCCCCCCGGACCTTGGGCGTCGGTCTTCGCACCCTCAGCGAGAAGCGCCCGCACCTGGTCGCCATCCCCAGACGACACGGCGCGGAGGAGCCTGGCCCCGTCCATCCCCTTCTCGCTGGCTCCGCGCGCCCTCAGCCAGGCAGCCATGGGCTCCTGGCCCGCCGCCACGGCCATAGCCAGGGGCGTGAGACCGGAAGCCGCAGCGGCGTCCAGCCCGGCCCCTTTGGCAAGAAGAAGGGCGGCCGCATCCTGCGAGCCCGCATAGGCGGCCACGTGCAGCGGGGTCACGCCGCCCTCATCGCCTTTTTTGGGATCGGCGCCCTTGGCGAGCAGGGCCTCCACGGCCTTGACCTCTCCCCTGCCGCAGGCGCGCATGAGAGGAGTCACGCCGCCTTTGGAGGCCCCATCGGCATCGGCGCCTTGATCGAGCAGGAGCGCCACCACGTCGCCTCGGCCCTCCTCCAGTGCCACGGCCAGGGGATCCTGGCCTTCCTTGTCTCTGGCTTTGACATCGGCTCCCGCCGCCAGAAGCCGCGAGCACAGATCTTTCCCCCCCGAGGCCGCGGCCATGTGAAGGGGGGTTCGGCCTTTGCGGTCTCTGGCGTTAGGATCGGCCCCGGCGCTCAAGAGCATCTCGCAGATCTCCTGATCACCCCGGGAGGCGGCGAAATGGAGGGCCGTGGCCCCCGTAGCCACTCGCGCGTTGGCGTCGGCCCCGGCCGCCAGAAGCCTGGAGACCATCTCCTTCTGTCCCGCCAGGGCAGCCATCTGGAGAGGGCCCGCCTGGCCCCCGCCGTCGCCGGCCATCAAGGTTGCCCCGCTCGCCATGAGAAGGTTCCACACGGGGACCCACCCGCGCTGGAAGGCCCGCTGAATGGGGGTCCTGCCGCGGATGTCACGGGCGTTGACGGGGGCCCCCCTCTTGATGAGCAGGGCGCACGTTTCGGCCGACCCCGAGGCCGCAGCCAAGTGAAGGGGAGTCTCGCCAGAGAGGTTGACAGCGGCGGTGCCGGCCCCGCGCACCAGCAGGAGAGAAACCACCTCGGGGGCCGCCCCATAGGACGCCCAGTGAAGGGGCGTCCAGCCGTCTCCGTCCCGGGCGTTCACCGCCGCGCCGTGAAGGAGGAGCTGCTCGCATGCAGCCTTCTGCCCACCCATGACGGCCATGTGAAGGGCCGTGAATCCCTCCACGGTGCGGACCTCCGTGCGAGCGCCCTTGTCCAGAAAAAGGCCGCACGCTTCCACGCGGCCGTGCAAGGCCGCCACATGCAGGGGTGTGTAGCCGTCCTTTCCTCCAGCCGAGAGGAGCGCGCCCTTGTCCAGCAAGAGGCCGCAAACTCCTCGGTCCCCGCTGTAAGCGGCCCACTGGAGGGGCGTGTCCCCTTCCTCCGTCTCCGCCGACGGATCGGCGCCCTCGGCCAGGAGGATCTGGCACGCCTGGAGATGCGCGTTCCTAGCGGCGAAGTGAAGGGCGGTCCAGCCTTGGGCCGTCCTGGCGTTCACCTTGGCTCCCCGCTTCAGGAGGAGGGCGCAGACGTCCTCGCGGCCCTGAGCGGCGGCGGCGTGAAGGGGACGGAGCCCTTGCTCCGCTTGTGCGTTGGCATCGCCCGTGAGATCCAGGAGCAGCTCGCAGAGCTTCATCTGCCCCGAGGCCGCCGCCTCGTGGAGCGGAAGGTACCCCGCGCCGTCCCGGGCCACGGGGTCGGCACCCCTGGCCAGAAGAAGCTCGCAGATAGCGTAGCGCCCCTTGCTGGCGGCCCAGTGGAGGGCCGTCTTGCCCCCCCCGTCCCGGGTGTTCACGGAGGCTCCGTGCGCCAGGAGGTAGTCGCAGACGGCTCCGTGCCCGTTGAATGCCGCCCACATGAGCCCCGTCCATCCCGTCTCCGTGCCGTCCTCCACGAATTCCTGGTCATCGGGCGAGAGACGGCACCCCTCCACGAGGTAGGCCACCACCTCCAGGCGGCCCTCCCCCGCCGCCGCGCCCAGGGTGTTGCCATAAAACGCCTCGCGGCGGTTCCCTATCCAGATGATGCCCTTGCCGTTGGGGTTGGCGCCCCGGCTCACCAGGTACCGGAGGATGTCCCCGCGTCCCGAGTAGGCGGCCCACATGACGGGGGGTGCTTCAAAGGCCGGAGCGTTCAGGTCCGCCCCTCGTTCTGCGAGGGCCTTGACCGCGTCCATGTTCCCCGCCTTAACGGCTTCCACCAGATCCATCTCCGGTTGGCCCGCCAAGACACGCACCGAGAGGGCCAGAGCGAGAAGGATGCCTTTCCTCATGAGCCATTCTCCTTCATGGACGCGCGAGTATATCACGCCGCACCCGGGGGTTGCGGCGGGGTACCGGGGCGGGCCTCCGCTCCCAGGAACCGAGCTTCAAGGAGAAAAAAGACGGGGAGGCCGGGCGGGGTGGAGGTGAGTTCGAGACGGACCCCTGTCCCGGCCCTCCCCTGAGGCGCCCGCGCCGACTTCAGAGCGGGGCGCTCACCGGACGCGGAGCCCTCGGAGGAGGGCGCCCGCACAGGAGAAAGGGGGCCTCCAGTCCGGTGCAAAAACGATAGCCCTGCCGGATATAGGGTGGAGGGGTACCCCGCCGGCAGATGAACGCTGTATCAGAGAGAATGTAATGCCTTGGAACCTCGGAGTCAACGAAGCCCACGCATCGGCCCCGCATACCCCGCATCCGCTTAGAACGCGAAAGGGAGCCCCGCGGCATGGCGGCTCTCTTTGTGGCGCGGGGCTCCCGGAACGCCTTACTTTCCGGAACCCAAAAGCTCCATAGTCATTTTCGTGTTCATGGTCTGGGTTCCGGCCTTGATCGCGGTCTCCGTCTCCATCTTCACGACGCCAGAGACGGGCACGTCCTTGCACGTCCAAACCTTCACCGTTCCATCGGTGGGGACGGGCTTGGTGGCAACCATCTTGACCTTCACCCAGTGGCAGGGATAGGCTTTGCCGCCCACCGTGATGGTCTCGTTGCCCTCGCCGAGCGGGGTTACCTTCGCGTCGGTGACGGAGAGGTCGGCCTTGTAAGGCTCGTAGGCCTGATTCAGTGGAATTTTCGTTTCCTGAGGAGGCATGGCCTTCCCCATCATGGTCGTTTCGCTCCTCAGCGTAACGCTCGTGGCATCCTTCGCCACGACGGTCTGCTTCATCTTCATGACCATGTTCTGGCCCATGGCGCTGGTGGTCATGTTGTACTGGAGCCAGTCACCCACCTTGGCGTTTCTTAGCGGGTTGTCGGCCATGCCCGCCGCCATGGCGCCCACGACGGGCAGGAGCAGAGCCCCGAGTAGCGGTAAGATCCAGGTGCGTTTGATGGCGTTCACGCGTCCCTCTCCTTCTGGTCCGCCTGTCTTCATCTGGCTCGCACGAACGGCGGCCGGCCCGCGAGCCTGTCACGAACAGGTTTGCCCGAGACGGCATCCTTTCCATCGAGTTTAGCAGGAGAGGATGGCGGGGTTCAACACCGGCAAACGCCTCTCCCGGGGTTTGGGCTATGATAGCGCTGGAGGCTTAGCATGAGAGCAGGGTTCGTGGCGGTCGTGGGGCGGACCAACGTGGGCAAGTCGACCCTCGTGAACGGCCTGGTGGGCGAAAAGGTGGCCATCGTCACCTCCAAGGCCCAAACCACGCGCAACGTGATCCGCGGCATTCTCAACGAACCCAGGGGGCAGATGGTTTTCCTCGACACTCCCGGCCTGCACAAGCCCAAGACGCGCATGAACCAGGCCATGGTGCGACTCGCCCTGGAGTCGCTCGAAGGGGTGGACGCCGTCCTGTGGGTCCTGAACGCCTCTGAATCGTGGCACGCCGAGGAGGAGCGTCTGGCGGAGCGCATCGGGCACCTCGGCAGCCCCCTCGTGGTGGCCTTGAACCAGGTGGACCGGATCAAGGACAAGGCCCAGCTCCTCCCCTTCATGGCCGGCCTGTCACGGCGTTTCCCCGCTGCCGCGCTGTACCCTCTGTGCGCCTTGGACCCCAAGGACTACCCTGGGCTCCTCGGCCTTCTGTTCCCGCTCCTGCCCGAACACGAGGCCATCTTCCCCCCCGAACTCTACACGGATCAGCCCGAACGGCAGCTTGCCGCGGAGGTGGTGCGGGAGCACGTGTTCCTCCGCACCCGCCAGGAAGTGCCCCACTGCGTGGGCGTCCTGGTGGAGGCCTTCGATGAGCCCGGAGAGGAGGGCGGCAAGGTCGTCCTCCACTGCGCCATCCTCGTGGAGCGCGATAGCCAGAAGCCCATCATCATCGGCCACGGGGGCCAGACCCTGAAGGCCATCGGCATCGCCGCCCGGCAAGAGATCCAGCAGCTCCTGGGCTGCGGCGTGGAGCTGCGCCTCTTCGTCAAGGTCCGTCCCGATTGGCGCGAGAATGCCTCGGTCCTCCGCGAGATGGGGCTGGCGTAGCGGATCGTGGCATCCTGAATTCGGAGAACGAAAAAGAGCCCCGGCAAAGGGGCTCTTTTCTATGGGAAGGGCGGCGACGCGAGATTCGCGGGAGGTCAGCGGATATAGGTGTAGCAGGGGGTCGTCCCGCCGTTGGGGTTTACGACCGTGACGCACACGGGGACCCCCAAAGGAACCATGGCCTTGAGGGCCGCCCCGCCTTTGGCCACGAGCCGTGATGAGCCTTTGTACGCCACGGCCGGAACCTGCGCGCCGTCGATATAAACCCACGCACCAGGCAGGAAGCCGCCGCCCGTTACGGCCAGCCTGAAAGGGTTCCCCATCTTGTTCACCTGGATCACCGAAATGCTCGTGGCCGTGAGGGCGATGTCGTCCAGATGAACGCCGTACCCCGTGAAGGCCGGGGGAATGTTCTGGCCCGACTGGAACACAAACGCGAGGGCGAACCTGGGGTAGGTCGTGAGGTCGCCAAGCCCCGTCCAGGCGCGCATATTCTGGCTATAGAGGTACCACGTGTCGTACAGGCTCCCGGAGATCCTGTACCCCGTGTAGTTGGTGCCGTCCACGCTCACTACGTAGTAGAAGTAGTCGAGGCCCGTCTGGGAATCGACCTTGCCGTAGAAATTGAGGTAGGCGCCGGGTGCGCCGGAGAGGCACGTGAGCCAAGGGGCGAACTCCAGCCAAGAGTCGGTGTTGTAATCGTACTCGGATCCGCAGGGAAGGGTAGCTCCGCGGGTGCCTCCCATGATGGCTTCGCAGTCCCATGAACCCGTGTGCGCGTCGCAGTTGGTGTCGAGCCAGTAGTAATCACCCACGGCGTTATTCGGCTGGCCTCCCTGGTAGTGCCACCAGTTCCCCCCGTCCTCATACCATATGGGAGTCGTCTCAAATCCCTCCGAGAGGCACGTGTCCTCGGGAACGCGGCCTTCCATCCGCCGCTCGGGGCGAAGGGGGGCTCCGCCCGGCCGCACGAGAGTCACGGGCTCCTTGATGAGATACCTCCCCGTGGAGGTCTTCTCTGTTTTGTAGCCGGGCAGCGCCGCATCGAGGGCGGTTTGGAAGGCACCAGGTCCGCCGCAAAGGGACGCTTCAGGCGAGGATGCCAGGGATGGGGGAAGGGCCGGCACGTTCGCCTCGGGCACGTCAGCTACCAGGATTCCCAGGTCTCGAGCCCACACCAGGCGGTCGCTCGCCGAGAGTACGGCCGACCCTTGATCGTCCGTTACATTTTTCAGGACAACGATGCGGGACGTAGCGCCTTGAGCCTGGGCGGCCATGGCCGAGACGGATAAGAGACCGGCGAGCGCCGCCGCCGTGGCGAGCAAGGTTGTTCGGGGCATAGCAACACCTCCTAGAGACTGCCCAGCAACACCGGTGCCAAGGATCATCATCCAAAACAGTCCTTGCTGCGGCCATTCCAGATGGAAATCGTGTCCGCCAGGTGTTGGGAACTCATATCAGTGTCCGAAAAAGAGGACGGGACGGATAGGTAGCTGAGAAGCGGGAAGAGGGAAAAACTCCGCCCTGCCGGATGGGCCTCGATTCGCCAGATTCCCCATTCTCGTTGATGCCCGTGGCATCTTTTGCAGTGGGAGCGCCTCAACCTTGCATGGCCGTTCCTCGTCCCTCTATTCCGTTTTTCCTGCCGCCTCTGCTTTTTCCTCCCCACTCCAGCCCAATCTCCACACCGGCCCTTCGCACCCTTGCCCGCCGCCGGGAGACCTGGGATACTATGAGGCCGGCAGAGTCCGGAGAGAGGGGATTCATGAGCCACCACGACGACCATTTGAAGTGGTCTACGGACACGACGTGCATTCATGCGGGCCAGGCCCCCGACGCGCTCTTCGGCGCCGTCGCCCCGCCCATTTACCAGACCTCCACCTTCGCCTTCGAATCCACGGAGCAAGGCGCGGCTCGCTTCGCCGGCAAGGACTCGGGCTATATTTACACGCGCCTGGGCAATCCCACGATCCACATGCTGGAGGACAACGTGGCCGCGCTCGAAGAGGGTTCCGGCGCCCTCGCCACGGCCTCGGGCATGGCGGCCGTCTCCACCCTGTTCTTCGCCCTTCTCTCCTCGGGCGACCACGTGGTGTGCAGCCAGGCCGTCTACGGGCCCTCCCGGCTCGTGCTCGAACGGGACTTCGCCCGGTTCGGCGTTCGCTCCACCATGGTCGAAACGAGCGACGTCCAGGCCATGCGGGACGCCGTGACGGACAAGACGCGCCTCATCTACATCGAGACCCCGTCCAACCCCACCCTCGCCATCACGGACATCGCCGAGGCCTCCCGCATCGCCCACGAGGCGGGGGCCCTGCTGGCGGTGGACAACACCTTCTGCAGCCCCATTCTGCAGCGCCCCATCCGCTTCGGGGCGGACGTGGTCGTGCACTCCGTGACCAAATTCATCAACGGCCACGCGGACGTGGTAGGCGGGGTGCTGGTGTTCCAAACCGAGGAGCTCATGAAGCGGGTCAAGCCCGTGCTCGGCTTCCTCGGAGGAACCATGGACCCGCACCAGGCGTGGCTCGTCCTGCGGGGGGTCAAAACCCTTGGGCTCCGTGTCCGCGCCGCCCAAGAAAACGCTTCCGCCTGCGCCCGTTTTCTGGCGGCGCATCCCGCCGTAGCTTCGGTGGCCTATCCGGGCCTTCCCGGACATCCCCAAGCCGACCTCATCGCCCGGCAGATGGCGGGACCGGGTTCCCTCATCTCCTTTGAGCTGAAAGGGGGCATCGAGGCCGGCAAGAAGCTGCTGGGAAGCCTCAAGCTTGCCACCCTCGCCGTTTCCCTGGGCGGGGTCGAAACGCTCATTCAGCACCCTGCCTCCATGACCCATGCCGGCATGTCAAGGGAGTCAAGGCTGAAGGCGGGCATCACCGACGGGCTCGTGCGTCTCGCCGTAGGATGCGAGGATAAGAACGACCTCCTGGCCGACTTCAAGGAAGGCTTGGACGCCCTCATTTAAGCTGCTTTGCTGGGCAAACAATCTACAGCATGTTTCAAAGGCCGCCCTCTTTATCCGGGGCGGCCTTGTGCTTTTCCTAGCAATGGGACCCACAGCCATGCTTCCATATCTAGTATTTATAAGCATGCTATATACAGAATAATGTACCAATGAGCATCAATAAGGGAATGGCTGCTGGGCTGTTCACTGACGCGCCCGTCGTCACTCTCACTTTAGATTCGTCCCTCGGCGCGGCAAATATCACCTCCGCCCTGAGGCCGGGGCCGGGCTCGTCGAGCAATACCACGCGTTGCCGTTAGGTGTCATTTCTCTTTTTGCTTTGTGCCTGCCGAGGGTCCGCGGCAAGCTCTCGAATCGGCCACGGGTGGCTCACGCGAGGAGCCCCTTCAACCTGCCCCCATCCACGGGCAGGGCCACCCCCGTGATGTAGGCGGCCGCTTCCGAGCAGAGGAAAGCCACGGCGGCGGCAATCTCTTCGGGCCGCCCCAGCCGTCCCGCGGGAATGCCGGCGGCCCATTCTCCGGCCACTTGGTCCCTCGTCTTGCCCGTGTTGCTGGCCGTGAAGGCCGCCAGCTCGTTGAGGCGCTCGGTGGCGGTGTACCCAGGACACACGCTGTTGACCGTCACCCCATCGGGCGCCGCCTCCGTGGCCAAGGTCTTGAGAAGGCCCGTGAGGGCGGGCCGGTAGGCATTGGAAAGAGCAAGGCCGGGGATGGGTTCGTAGACGGAGACGGAGGTCATGGCCACGATGCGGCCCCATCGCCGCGTTCGCATCCCCGGCAGAACGCCCCGGATCATCCGGACCGCGGACATGAAGGTGAGCTCCCATCCGCTTCTGAGCTGCTCCTCGGTAGACACGGCATCAAAAGAGCCCGCAGGCGGGCCGCCGGCGTTGGCCACCAGGATGTCCGCACGGCCAAAGGTTCGGTCAAGCTCCTTGAGGATCTTGGAGATATCCTCGCCCAAGGAAAGATCCCCCGCGCACGAGGCGGCCTTTGCGCTGAAGGACGTGCGGATCTCGCCCGCCAGGGACGCCAGGGCGTCCTCGCGCCGGGCCACCAGAAAGAGGTCCGCACCCTCTCGCGCCAGGGCGTGCGCCACGGCCCTGCCCATGCCCGCTGATGCCCCGCATACGACCGCTACCTTGCCTTTCAGTCCGTAATCCATGGAAGGGGTCCTCCACGTGAGCGTTCAGCCACAAGACGGCCAAG
The DNA here is from genome assembly GCA_037445535.1 of Acidobacteriota bacterium. Classification (GTDB taxonomy): domain Bacteria; phylum Acidobacteriota; class UBA4820; order UBA4820; family DSQY01; genus JAKAJA01. The sequence continues at coordinate 55,450 of JBBIKI010000002.1, forward strand.
ATACGAGGGTACCAGGAAAGGCGGGCGGGGTGAAAAGAGAAACCCTAAGCCAGAAAATTTTCCGCCCCCTTCCCACGAACGCATGTTTCGCCTAAACTCTTCCGGTGGAGGTCGTCATGTCGGACCACGGCAAGGGCATCGACGCCAGCAAGAAGATCCTCGAGGAGGAGCTCAAAACCCTCGAGCACGAGCTTCGAGTCGATCTTCCTAAAGAGATAGACCGCGCGCGCCAGTTGGGCGATCTGAGCGAAAACGCCGAATACCACATGGCCCTTCAGCGGCAGCAGTACGTGAAGGCCAGAGTGATGCAGGTGAGGGACCGCATCGCCGCCCTGGCGAGGGTCAACCTCAACTCCATCCCCACGGACAAGGCGGCCTACGGCAGTCTCCTGCGGCTTTTCGACGTGGACAAGGAAGAGGAATTGGAGATCCGGCTCGTCACCCACGAGGAGGCGGACATCGCCAAGGGCCTCTACTCGGTCCAATCGCCCATCGGCAAGGCCATGCTGGGCAAGCGTGAAGGGGACGAGGTGGTGGTCCAAACCCCCGGCGGCAAGCGCACCTTCGAGGTCATCGAACTCAAGACCATTCACGACCAGGATTAGAGAGCTGGGGGAGCGGGAAGCAGACAAGGCAGTACGCGTCGCCGCGTCTTTGCATCTCACGTCACTCATATTGTTCAGGGACAGGAAGAGGCATGGACCTCGGCGTCCCGCCGTTTTTGTCCCCTTCTCCTCACTCCTCGCTTCTCACTCCTCACTGTCTCCATTCACCTGGCCTCGAGCCGCTTGAGGCGCCAGGAGGCCAAGAGAAGGCACGCGAGGATCATCACCGCGCTCACGCCGCCCACGTCCAAGGCGGGAAGGCTATAAACAGCCTCCGGGCCCCTGCCCAGAACGTGCTTGTAATACTGGGCCACAGGCCTGGCTGAGAGAATGATCACTCCTCCCACGTAGCTCAGCGATAGAAACATGTAGCCGAGCCCCCAGGCGCTCATGACGGCCTTGGCGGGATTCTTGGAGTCGAAGACCGGCTGGGCGCTCCCCATGCACAGCGCCAGGGCCGACAGCGCCAGCGACGAAGCCACCGCAAGGAATACGGAGTAGTAGAGAGCCATGCCTTCGATCCCAAGGAAGCGGTTGGAGCCGTAAAGGGTGAGGGCCGCGAGGCCGCTGAGGGGCACAGCGGTGAACAGGTATTTTGCCCAGAGGTACGACCAGACATCCATGGGCAGGACCCGTGAAGTAAAGAAGGCCCGCCCCTCCGACCCCACGGCCGTAAAGGCAAATCGCCCCGCCACCGAAGCCACGATCAGTCCCAGCGTGGCCAGGTTCCAGAAAGAGACGGCCACCTTGAAGACCGCCACCCCCGAGGGCATATAGCGGACGTTGAACAGATAGATGACAACGAGGGCCGCGAGGATGATGAGCTGGCCCCACTGCGTGGGATCCCGAAAGAAAAGGAGCAGGTCGCGCTTCAGAATGGCCCGGGCTCTGGGCCCGGCCGGCACGGGAGCGAGGGCAAGGCCGAGGAGGATCCGGCCCGCCGCGGCGCGCCCCCCGTCGGGACGCATGGTCTGCTGCTCCTGGGCGCGGCTGTAGCCTTTCCAGTGGAAGGCCTTCAGGAGCCCCGCCGCGAGGCCCAGGCATCCTGAGGCCAATCCGAGGAGCTTGGCCAGGGCCGGCCAAACCAGGCCCCACTCCCCTTCAGCGCTCCTCACTACCACCTCGGCGAGCCACGTGGAGGGAAGGAGGGATTCGCTGGGCATCCTGATGGACCGGAGTACGTCGAGCACCTGGCTGGAGGATTCGGGGTTCAGGAGGGCCTCGGGCCGAGCCATGCGAAACAGGACCACGAGCATGCAGAGCATGACCACCGACAGGACCGTGAGGACCTGGTGCAGCCGGCGCGCGGGGAAAAACCTCGCCAGGAGCACCGTCACGACAATGCCAAGTGACAGCGGTACGCACAAATAGATCCCCAGCGCCGCCAGCGACAAGAGCAGCGCCCCCAGCCCCGCTTTGGAAAGGCTCCAGTAGGACGCCGCCACGGGAGCCAGGAGGAGGGCCACCATGTACCCGGCGTTGATCGCCGCCTCTGCGGAGCGCTGGGTCCGCAGACGCCGGCGGGCGACGGGCAGAGGAAGAAGGAACGCCAGGTCGTCGTCCAGGTACAGGTACGAAAGGGCGCTTACGGCCGCCGAGAAAAGTAGCAGCGTGAAGGTAGTGAGGAGGACCAGTCCCATGAGCTTGCCCGCCACGGCCACCAGGAGCATGCGCGGAATGCCTTCCGCCAGCTCATTGGCGAGGAGATTCGCGAAGATCTTGCGGAAAAACACAAAGTCCCCGGCCCAGAAGAGAACTCCAGCAGAGGCGAAGCCCACCAGCAGGAGCCCTTTCAAGGCGCCCGTGGGCCACAGCTTGTGCCAAGCCATGGTGAGCCTGAGCCTGGTAAGGGGAAAGAACCTCACGGCGCGGACCCTCCGCCCAATCGGGACGGGACCCCAAGGCCCGGATGCCGAGGAGCGAGGGTCCGCCGTTGGGTTACGCTCGATCTGCCCGCGCTGGGGCGCGATCCCCTGTCCCCCGCTCGCCCCGTCCTCATTTCCTCATCCCGGCATCCCGGCATTTCCATAGGCCCCCAGAAGTCGCACGAACACGCATCCTCCCGTGCGCTCTCTTCGCGGACCAGACGCCGTCAGGGTGATTCGTTCCAGCACCTGGGCTCTGCCGCCCGGAACATCCACAGGAGCCACCAGGATTCCTCCGGCGGCCAGTTGCCGGAGGAGGGGCGGGGGCACCACCGGGCAGGCGGCGGAGACGAGGATCCGGTCGAAGGGGGCCTCCTCGTGCCATCCCGCCGCGCCGTCTCCACGGCGCACCTGGCACGGCGACAGCCCCGCCTGCCGAAGGCGCCCGGGGATAGCCTCGGCCAGCTCGTCGTACCATTCGAACCCCAGGGGCCTCGCGCCCATGGCCAGGAGGAGGGCGAGGACGTAGCCGCTGCCCGAGCCGATTTCCAGCACCTTCATGCCCCGCCTCACCTGGAGCGCATCGAGCATGAGGGCCACCATGAACGGCTGGCTGATCGTTTGCCCGTGTCCCAGGGTCACGGGATGGTCTTCGTAGGCGAGGGGCCTGGCGGCCGCGGGCACGAAGATGCCACGGTCTACGCGAAGAAGGGCCCCCAATACGCGGCGGTCTCTTACGCCGCGGGAAAGAACCTGGCCCCGGACCATGGCCTTGAGATCGCTCCTTGCCTGCGCTGCCTGCCTTACCCCTTCCATGCCGTCTTCCCAATGGCGATCCACAGGAGTCCCGCCAGGCAGGAAACCACCGAGCTGGCCAAGAAGGCGGCCATGGGCCCCGCGTGGTCCCAGAGGAGGCCCGTCATGAGGGAGGCGGGGAGGAGGGCCACCCCCTTCACGGCATTGTAAGCGCCCATGCCCGAGCCCATCCGCTCTCGCGGGACCAGTTCGGAGACATAGGCCTTCTTCACGCCCTCCTCCACGGCCTGAAAGGGCCCGTAGAGAACGAAGAGGACGACCACGGCCCAAGGCGCGTGGGCGAAGGCGAAACCCAGGTACACCAAGGCGTAGTAAAAGAAAGATAGGAGGGTCACTTTGCCCCTTCCCCAGGCGTCGGACCACGCGCCTATGGGCCCCGAAACGGCCGCGTAAAAAATGTTAAAGAGGAGGTACACGGCCGTCACCTTCCCCACGGAGAAACCAACCGATCGGGCCTTGAGAAGGAGGAACGTGTCGGAGGAGTTGGCCAGGTTGAAGAGGGCCGTCACCCAGAGAAACTGGCGGAACGCTCCCCCTTGGGAAAAAGCGGCGCGAAGCGTGGGCCGGGAAATTCCTTCGGGGTGCTTGGGAACGTCGTCCCTGATGAGGGCCACGAGGAGGAGCGCCACGAACCCGGGCACGATACTGATCCAGAATACGGTTCGCATGTCATACGACAGCACGGACAGCATGACCAATGCCGCCGCGGGACCGAGGGCGGCGCCCAGTGTGTCCATGCCCCGGTGCACGCCGAAGGCCCTGCCCCGGCTTTCCATGGGCGTGCTGTCCGCGAGGACCGCATCCCTCGGCGCCGTTCGGATCCCCTTCCCCACCCGGTCCCCGAAGCGCGCCACGAGGATGGCCCCCCAGGTCTGCGCTGAAGCGATCAGGGGCCTCGCCGCCAGCGACAGGCCGTACCCGATGGCCATGGGCACCTTGCGCGTCCTGAAGCGGTCCGAGAGGCTCCCCGACCAGACCTTCAATAGGCTGGCCGTGGCCTCCGCCACCCCTTCGATGAGCCCGAGGGAGGCCCGCGAGGCCCCCAGCACGCCCGTGATGAAGAGGGGAAGCAGCGGATAGACCATTTCGGAGGAGATGTCGTTGAAGAGGCTCACAGCCCCTGCGATCCACACGTTGCGAGGAAGGTTCGGCCGCTTCGCCATGCGCTGATTGTAGGCGCCAGATACCCCTTTCCGCAAGGAACCGAACCCGAAGGATGAAGCGGCGATTCACCTCTTGCCGGGCGCCCGGTGGTGAAATCCTCATCTTTTCGCTACCATGCTTTCTGCGCTCAGGCGCCATCTGATAGGGGACGCACGACATGAGACGCTACGCCTTGCCGGTGTTCTTGCTCTTGGCCCCGGTTCTTTCCTTGTGCGCGGCGGGGCCGAAGGCCGGCCTCACACCGGCCGGGGCGTCTTCCGCCAGGCAGGAGGAGAAGGGCCCCTGGTCTTCCAAAACCTTCGAGGGGCTGAAACTCCGGTCCATAGGGCCGGCTCTCACCTCGGGCCGCATCATGGACTTCGCCGTGGATCCCTCCAACCGCGCCCGGTACTTCGTGGCCGCCGCGTCGGGCGGCGTATGGAAAACGGTCAACGCGGGCACCACCTGGACGCCCGTCTTCGACAAGGAGGGCTCCTACTCCATCGGCTGCGTCACCCTCGACCCCAAAAACCCCAGCGTTGTGTGGGTGGGCACGGGAGAGCACAACAGCCAGCGGAGCGTGGGCTACGGCGACGGCGTCTACCGGTCGGAGGACGGCGGCCAGTCCTGGGAGAACCTGGGGCTGAAGGCCTCCCAGCACATCGCCAAGATCCTCGTGGACCCGCGCGATTCCAAGGTGGTCTACGTGGCGTGCCAGGGGCCCTTGTGGTCCGCGGGGGGCGACCGGGGCTTATACAAAACCACCGACGGCGGGGCAACGTGGAAGGCCGTCCTCTCCATCTCGGAGAACACGGGCATCACGGACGTGCTCATGGATCCCCGCGACCCAGACGTCTTATACGCGGCCGCCTACCAGAGGCGGCGCCACGTGTTCACCGTGATCAACGGAGGCCCCGAGGGGGCCATCTACACGTCTACGGACGCGGGCGCCACGTGGAAGAAGCTCACGAGCGGACTTCCCGAGGTGGATCTGGGCCGCATCGGCCTAGCCCTCTCGCCCGCCAACCCCGACGTGATCTACGCCGTCATCGAGGCGGCGGACAAGAAGGGAGGCATCTTCCGATCCACGGACCGGGGTGCCACCTGGGAGAAGCGCTGCGATTTCACGCCGGGAAGCGGCCAGTACTACAACGAACTCTACGCCGACCCCAAGGACACGGACCGCGTCTACGCCGTTGACGTCACCCTGAAGGTCACGGAAGACGGCGGCAAGACGTTCCACAAGGCCGGGGAAACGTATAAGCACGTGGATAACCACGGCGTCTGGATCGATCCCCAGGACACGGACCATCTCCTGGTGGGATGCGACGGGGGCATTTACGAAACGTATGACCGCTGCGCATCCTGGGCCTTTAAGGCCAATCTTCCCGTGACGCAATTCTACAGGGTGGCGGTGGACAACAGCGCTCCCTTCTACTTCGTCTACGGGGGGACACAGGACAACTTTAGCCTCGGCGGCCCTTCGCGCACCACGAGCGCTTCGGGCATCGTGAATTCGGACTGGTTCGTCACCCACGGCGGGGACGGGTTCGTATCTCGCGTGGATCCCGTGGATCCGAACATCGTCTACTCCGAGTCTCAGTACGGCGGGCTGGCGCGGTACGACCGCCGCAGCGGAGAGGAGATCGACATCCAGCCCCAGCCCGGCAAGGGCGAGGGGCCCTACCGCTGGAACTGGGACTCACCCCTGATCATCTCCCCCCATTCGCCCACGCGGCTCTACTTCGCCTGCGAGCGAATCTTCAGGAGCGACGACAGGGGCGACTCGTGGAAGGCCGTGAGCGGTGACCTTACCCGGCACCTCGACCGGAACAAACTCCCCGTCATGGGGAAAATCTGGCCCGCCGGCGCCGTGGCCAAGAACGCCTCCACCTCTTTCTTCGGCAACATCGTCTCCCTGAGCGAATCTCCCCTGAAGGAGGGCCAGCTCGCTGCGGGAACCGATGACGGCCTCGTTCAAATCACCCGGGACGGCGGCACCACGTGGACCAAACTGGACACCTTCCCTGGTGTGCCCGCCATGAGCTACGTGAGCCGTCTGGAGTGGTCCTCGCGCGACGCCTCGACCCTGTTCGCGGCCTTCGACAACCACAAGGAGGGCGACTTCAAACCTTACCTGCTCAAGAGCACCGACCTGGGCAAGACGTGGAGATCCATCGCGGGGAACCTTCCCGAGCGAGGCACCATCTACGCCCTGCTGGAAGACCCGGTCCGCAAGGATCTCCTTTTCGCGGGCACCGAATTCGGCCTCTTCTTCACCGTCGGCGGAGGCATGAAATGGGTCCAGCTCAAAGGGGCCTTCCCCACCATCTGCGTAAAAGACCTAGCCCTCCAAACGCGGGAAGGTGATCTGGCGGTGGCCACTTTCGGGCGTGGGTTCTACATCTTGGACGACGTGACGCCTCTCAGAGCGGTAGACGACGCGCTCCTGGACAAGCCCGCGGCCCTCTTCCCCGTGAAGGACGCCCTGGCGTACATGGAGCGGTTTCCCCTGGGGGCCCGAGGCCCCGGCGAGCAAGGCGCGGCCTTCTACACGGCGCAGAATCCGCCCTTCGGCGCCCTCTTCACGTACTATCTGAAGGAGGATCTCAAGACCCTCAGGGAGAAACGCCACGAGGCCGAGAAGGACGCCGCCGCGAAGAAAGCGGCGCCCCCCTATCCCACGGCCGAGGAGCTTCGGGCCGAGGCCCGGGAGGCGGAGCCCGAACTCATCTTCACCGTGGCCGACGAGGAGGGCCGCACGGTGCGGCGCATCACGGCTCCCGCCAAGGCGGGCCTTCACCGCGTCGCGTGGGACCTGCGCTACCCGCCCTCCGTGCCCGTGACGAGCGAGGCCCCGCCGAAGGAGGCCGAGTACGAATCTGAACCAGATCACGGCCCCATGGCCGCACCCGGAACCTACTCCGTGTCCATGGCCCAGCGAGCGGACGGCATCACCACGCCCCTGGCGGGGCCCGTCTCCTTCAAGGTGGTTACCCTGGGGCTCCAGACCCTCTCCGATCCGGACAAGGCCGCCCTCTTGGCCTTCGAGCAGCAGACCGCCCGGCTCCAGCGCGCCGTCCTGGGCGCCGCAGACGCGGCTAAGGACGCCCAATCGCGAGTGAAACTCCTCCAGAAGGCCCTGGCCCGGACTCCCGGCGCCGATCCCGCCCTCCTTGACCAGGCCCGCGATCTCGACGTGAAGCTCGACGAGGCTTTGATCCAGCTTCGAGGCGACCGGGTTCTGAGGGAGCGCGACGAGAACACCCTTCCCTCCATCGTAGACCGGGTCCAGACGGTGGTGGAGGGCGGCTGGGGCGCCACCTGCTCGCCGACCCAGACCCAGCGCGACCAACTGGCCCTGGCGGGCCAGCTCTTCGCCGCCGAATTGCCCAAGCTCAAGACCTTGATCCAGGGAGACTTGGCGCGCCTTGAGGCGGCCGCCGAGAGGGCCGGCGCCCCGTGGACACCGGGGAGGTTGCCGGAGTGGACGCCGTAGAGACTGCCGGAAATGGGAGGCGGTCCGCGGCCCCTACCGCACGAACATATAGCAGGCGCTCAAACGGCCGTCTGGGTTGAGCACCTGCACACACACGGGGGTCCCCTTGGGAGCCATGGCTTTGAGCGGGCTTCCGCTCTTGGCCAGGACTTTGGTGGAGCTCTTGTAGGCCGTAACGGGGACGGGCGTGCCACCGATGTGCGCGATACACCCGGGCTTGAACTGAATCCCCGTGATCTTAAGGCGGAAAGGGCTGGTGAGGACGGACACGTGGGTGACGGCTGGGACCTCTCCCCCGCCCGCTGAAATTGTGAGGGGCGTGCTCACCGCCTTCTGGCTCCCCGCGTCGGTCACGGTCAAGACCACCGAGAAGGTGCCGCTGGCCCCATAGGTGTGGCTGGGGGAAGCCGCCGGCGAGGTTCCGCCATCCCCAAAATCCCACGCGTACGTGAAGGGCGCCGTGCCTCCGGCCACATTGGAGGTGAAGGCCACCGCCAGAGGCGGGGAGCCCGCCGTAGGGATAGCCGAAATCGTCACCATGAAGGACGAGGCCACGAGAATGCGGAGGTGGTCGTCGGTGGCGGTCTGGCCCCCCGAGTCCTTGGCCGTGAAGGTGACCGTGAAGTATCCGGCGGTTGCGAACGTGTGGAGAGGATTCTGCTGCGTGGAACCTGACGTGCCGTCACCGAAATCCCATTGATAGGAGTAGGGCGCGGTCCCTCCCGACGCGGTCCCCGTGAAATTCACGTGCAGGGGGTAAAGGCCGAAGGTCTTATCCGCCTGAGCGGAGGCGGCCAGGGCACCGGGCCCGAGGGCCTTGATGAGGAGGTGGTTGTCCGTGGCCGGGGCCCCCGTGGCGTCGGTGGCCGTGAGACTCACGCGGTAATCACCGACGGCCGTGTAGGTGTGGGCGGGGTTCTGCTCGGTGGACTTGGCGGTCCCGTCGCCGAAGTCCCAGGAATAGGTGAAAGGCGCCTTGCCTCCCGTAACGGTGGCGCTGAAGGAGACCGCTAAGGGCGCCTGGCCCTGGCTAGGGCTGGCGTTGGCGGTAACGGCATAGGCGCTCGTGGCCGTAATGGTGAGATGGGTGTCTTTGGAAGTTCCGCCCGTGGAGTCTTTCACCGTGAGAACGGGTTTGAAGGTCCCGGCGGCGTACGAGTGCGTGGGGTTCTGAAGGGTGGAATGGGCGGATCCGTCGGCAAAATCCCAATCCCACGAGTACGGCGGCACTCCCCCCGCCGCCTTCCCCGTGAAGGCCACGGCCAGGGGCGCCGTCCCAGAGGTGGGCGCGGCGGCGGCGGTGGCCTGCAGAGCGGTAGGCAGCGCGAGGAGGTAATCGAAGTTGGCGGCCGGCGCGGCGGTGATGGTGTACACGGTAAACGGAGCCGACCCTGCCTTGTTCACGGGAAAAACCGTCTGTGCGGGGTCGCAGCAGGTAGTGCACGAGGGAACGGTAAAGGTCCCCTGGAGGGTATATCCCGACACGTACGCATAGGGGAGGGTACCCGACGTCCGAGACGCCACCGAGCCGTAGGAGGCCACCTGGGCGGCCACGCCCGCCGTGGACGACTGGAGCTTGGCATCGTAAGCCTGGTCAACCTCCAGGAGCACGGGACCGGCCGCTCCTGTGGCGCACACGGGCGCCGCGGCGGCCCCCGGCGAGACGCCGCCGTAGGCTACGGTGAGGGTGCCGCCCTGAACAAAGATGTCATAGACGGGGACGGTGGTCATGAGCAGGAGATCCCCCGCCTTGAGGTAGAGCCCGTCCGTGGCATTGGCTTGGCCGTCCGTGATGATGACGTTGGTCCCCCCTCCCAGGACAAGCAGCCAGAGGTTGGCCGAGCCGGGATTGCTCAGGGCCGGCTTGAACTGATACTGGTCCCCGTCGAGCATCTGGACCGTGGCGTCGCAGCGCCCAGCGGTGTAGGTGGCCTCATAGAACGTCGCCCATGCCGGAAGGGAACTCAGCACACACCCCGCTAGAACCAGGAGAGAAAGCCACTTGTGCCTCATCGGTCGCTCCTTCATCTGTCACTACTATATACCCGTCGGGCCGCCTGGGGGCGTTGGAGTATACTTAGGATGGTCTGGGTAGCCCGGCATCGGGCGGGAGGGACGGATGAAAAGAACTTGGCTCGCCTTGGGAACCCTGGTCCTCGCGGCGGCGCTGTCGTGCTCTCTGATGGCGGTGAAGATCGCCGATATCAAGAAAGATCCGGGGCGCTACGAGAACAAGACGGTGACCGTGAGCGGCAGGGTGAGCGGCGGCACCAAGCTCCCCTTCATGGCCCAATCCTTCTACCAGCTCGATGACGGCTCCGATTCCATCATGATTATGACCCGCAAGGCCCTTCCTCCAGACGGGCAGAAGGTTCTCGTGCGGGGCAAGGTAGAATCGGCCCTCAAGATCGCCGGACAGTCCTATGGATTGGTCATTATGGAGGACGAGAAGTGACCCTGCTGGACACCATCCGGGCACGGGCCGCGAAGGACCCCAAGCGCATCGCCCTCCCCGAAACGGGCGACGAGCGGACCCTTCGGGCGGTCCCGCTCATCCTGGCGGCGGGCTCGGCCGTACCCGTACTCGTGGGAAAGCCCGAACAGGTTCGCGCCCTCGCGGCGCGCGTTGGCGTCCCCCTTGACGGCGCCGAAATCCTGGACCCATCAGAGGTGGCCTTCCAGCGGGAAGCGGGCAGGATATACCTGGAGCGCAACCGCGCCAAGGGCGCCACACAGGAGCAGGCCCGCCAGCTCGCCGCTTCGCCCCTGTACGGCGCCTGCCTGGCGGTGAGGCTCGGGAAGGCCGGCGGAGTGGTTTCGGGGGCCACGCATACGACGGCCGATTCGGTCCGTGCCTATCTCCGGTGCTTCGGACCCGCCCCCGGCATCCGCACCGTGTCCTCCTTCTTCCTCATGATCACCCCCAAGGCCGAATACGGCGAAGGAGGAACCTTCGTTTACTCGGACTGCGGGCTGGTGCCCTACCCCGACAGCGCCCAGCTCGCCGAGATCGCCCTTTGCGCCGCCGGTTCTTTCCGCCTCCTCGTGGGAGCCGAGCCGAAGGTGGCCTTCCTCTCCTTCTCCACCAAAGGCTCCGCCAAGGATGCCAACGTGGACAAGGTAGTCAGGGCCTTCCAGACCTTCCAGGCGCGTGCTCCGAACGTGGCCGCCGACGGCGAACTCCAGGGCGACGCGGCCCTGGTGCCCAAGGTGGGGGCCAGCAAAGCTCCCGGCAGCCCCGTGGCGGGCCAGGCCAACGTCCTCATCTTCCCCAACCTGGACGCGGGCAACATCGCCTACAAACTCACCGAGCGCCTGGCGGGAGCTGTGGCCCTCGGACCCATCCTCCAAGGGCTAGACGCCGCGGCCAACGATCTGAGCAGGGGCTGCACCGCCCAGGACATCGCCGACGTGGCGGCCATCACCGCCGTCCAGGCCCAGGCCCTTGACCAGGGGGGGCGAACCAGGCCGTGACGTCGCCCTCCTGCGCCCTTCTCATCCCCTCTTACAACGGCGGAGACCATCTTCTCGCCGTCCTGGGGGACCTTCGCCCATGGGGCCTCCCCGTCCTCGTGGTAGACGACGGATCCACCGACGGAAGCGGAGAGGAGGCCAGCCGTCAGGGCGTTCACGTCCTTCGCTTGCCCCGGCGTTCGGGCAAGGGAAACGCCGTGAGGCGTGGGCTGGACGTCCTCTTGAAGAGCAGCCCCCCCGAGTGGGTCCTTTTCATGGACTCTGACGGCCAGCACTTGCCGTCGGAGGTTCCCCTTTTCCTGGACGCCATGGACGCCTCCTGCGATTTTCTCATCGGTTCCCGCATCCAGAACCGGGGCAAATTCCCAAAGGTGAACCTCATCACCAACCTCGTAGGAAGCGAGATCCTTCGGTGGATGAGCGGACACGCCGTGCCGGACACCCAGTGCGGATTCCGCGCCCTTCGCGCCTCGTTGCTGGAACGCATGGCCCTCCAGTCGCCAGGCTTCGAGATCGAAACCGAGATGCTCCTCAAGGCCCTGCGCCTGGGAGCCCGGTGGCGGGCCATCCCGGTGAGCGCCGTCTACAACGGCCAGGGGAGCCATTTCATCCCCGTAGCCGACACCTTCCGCATCTGCATGGCCGCCCTAGAGCATGTCCGCGGATAGGGTCTACAAGGACTGGCAGGCAACCGGATTTAACAACCGGTGGGTCTTCCGCCTCGCTCACTGGGTGTGCGGGCTCTTCCCGCGGCCGCTCCTCTACACCCTTTCCGACAGCGTCATGGACTGGTTCCAGGGCGCCAACACTGCGGTCGCGTGCGCCGTCGCCGGCAACCTCGCGATCGCCTTCCCGGACCGGCCCCAAGCGGAAGTGGAAGCCCACGCCGGGAGGACATTCCAGAACTACGGCCGGGGGGTGGTGGACTACCTCACGGCTGACGGGCAGGGCAGCGAGGTGGTCCCACGGGAGGGCGCCCTCGCCACCATGGCTTCTTTGCGGGGAGGCGCCATTCTCGTCACGGCGCACATGGGCAATTGGGAGGTGGGCGGGGACTTCCTGGGCAGGGCCGTGGGACCCCACACCATGGTGGGATTCCCCGAGCGGGACGCGGGAGTGGAAACCTTTCGCCAGAGGAAACGCGGCGCCTCCGGCCATACCACGCTGAGCGTGGGCATGGGCCTGGAAGGCATGCTTCGGCTCAGGCGGGGCTTGGAATCGGGAGAGCGGATGGTGGTCCTGGTGGACCGGGCCGTGGGAAAGGACTGTGTGGAGGTGGTCTTCCGGGGACGTCCCTCGAACTTTCTCAGGAGCCCCGCCGTATTCTCACATCTGACGGGCGTTCCCCTGGTACCCGTGGCGGTCATGTGCGACGGCTCCGGCCGTTACTCCGCCTGGGTGGGTACCCCTTTCCGGACGGCCGATTGCGACGGCCCGGAGGCGGCCATGCAGAAGGTGGCGGACTTTTTCTCGGGAGTTTTGGAGCGATACCCCGATCAGTGGTATAATTTCTTTAGATACTGGCGGGAGGGGCCATGACCTTTCTGGACATCGCATCGGAAGCCCGCGGGACGGCATGGATCATCCACCTGAAGGGCTTCCTTGACGTGCATACTCACGAGATGCTCCGGGAAACCATCCGGGAACACATGGCCCATGGCCGGCACCAGATTCTTTTGGACATGGAGCAGCTGACCTACATCGGCTCCTCGGGCATCGAGGTCATCCTATCCACGGTCCAGCCGCTGCGGGACCAGGCCGGCGATCTGGTGCTTACGGGCATGTCATCCAAGATTTACAAGGTCTTCGACCTGCTGGGCCTTCCGGCCCTCCTCACCATCCGTCCCACTGTCGAGGAGGGGCTCCAGGCTTTCAAGCCCTGAACGCCATGGATCCCTGGTCCTACTTCGCGCCCTCAGCCATGGCCACGGCGGAGCTGAAGGAGCAGGGCTCCCGCTTCATCGCCCACGTGGCCCCCGCCTCCTCCCCGGAGGAAGCCCTCACTTTTCTGGACTCCCTTCGAAAGCGCTACCACGACGCAACCCACCACTGCTGGGCCTACCGGCTGGGCTGGGGCGAGTCACTCCTGAACCGGTTCTCCGATGACGGAGAACCGAGCCACACGGCGGGTGAACCCATTCTGAAATCCTTGGAGGAGAAGGGCGTTTCGGAAGCGTGCCTGGTGGTGGTCCGGTACTTCGGCGGGGTCAAGCTAGGAACGGGAGGCCTGGCGCGGGCGTATCGCGCCTCCTCTCGCCTGGCCCTGGACCACGTCCGCCTTCTGCCGCGCGTCCTCACGGAAACGTGGGAAATTGACCTGCCCTATGGAGCTCAAGGAAGCCTCCACCACACGGCGGCAGCTTTGGGTGTAAACTTGAGCCAGCAGGTGTTCGGAGAGAATGTTTCCCTGGAGGCGCAGGTGCCCAAGGGGGCGAGCCAAGCCTTTAAGGGGCGCATGGACCAGCTCCGGGAGCTGTGGAAAGGGGCCGTCCGGTGGAAATTGAAGTGAAGGTGCCCGTGGCAGGTGTGGCGGCGGTCAGGGCCAGGGCCCAGGCTCTGGGTTACGAGGTCCACCGGGAGCGCCACTTCGAGGCCAACATCCTCTACGATTATCCCGAGCGGTCCATCTCCCTTTCCGGGTGCCTCCTGAGAGTCCGGGAGACCCCGCAGGGAGCCCTCCTAACCTTTAAGGGCAAGGTGGTCCACGATCCCACCTTCAAGGTGCGCCCGGAGGAGGAAACCACCTGCGCCGACGGTGGGGCTCTCCGGTCCATCCTGGAGAGCATCGGCCTCAGGCCCTTCTTCCGGTATGAGAAATTCAGGGAGGAGTACCGGGGAGAGGGTGGGCTCCTCTGCCTGGACGAGTTACCTTTCGGAGATTTCCTGGAACTGGAGGGCGGCCCGGCCGCCATCGAAGCCCTCGCGCGATCCCTGGAGCTGGATCCGGCCTCTTTCGTAAAGCGATCCTACGCCGACCTGTACGGCGAGCATTGCCGCAAGCTGGGCGTGCCCTTCGGAAACATCGTCTTCCCGGAATCGGGCCGTGCCCATTCGTGAGGCGGTGATCCTAGCCGCGGGCCTCGGCTTGCGGATGCGGCCCCTCACGAACTTTCGCCCCAAGCCCTCGCTCCCGTTCCTCAACCGGCCCATCCTTCATTGGCTCCTGGATTCCCTCCGGGAGGCCGGCGTGAAGCGCGTCTGCATCAACCTCCACCACCTGCCCCAAGTCCTCAGGGCCACCGCGGAACAGGGGGCCTGCGGCCTGGACTTGCGGTTCTCCTTTGAGCCCGAGATCCTCGGTACGGCGGGCCTGTTTGGTCCACTGCGGGGCCTCCTGCATGAAGAGGCCTTTCTGGTGGTGAACGGGGATATCGTTCACGGCATCCCCTACGCCAAGCTCGAGGGCGCCCTCTTGGCCAACCCCGAGGCCCTTGCAGCCCTCGCCCTCAGGCCTTTAGAGCCGCCCTACACACCGGTCATGACGTGCGAGGACGGCCGCATCACGTCGTTTGGCGGCCAAGGGACGTTCATGTTCGCGGGAATCTACGCCGCCCGCCGTGCCCTTCTGGACAGGCTCCCCGGTCCCGGCGTCAGGCAGCTGGTTCCCGACCTCCTGCGCCCGTTGCTGCCTGCGGGCGCCATTCGAGGCGTCCAGTGCTCCGAGCGCTGGCAAGACCTGGGTTCACCCTGGACCTTCTTGAGCGCGTCCCTCGCTTCGGCGCGCGCCATGGCCGAGGGCCGCTGCGCCGTTCCCGCGGGATCGGTCCTGGAAATACGGGACCGCCAGCCCCTCCTGCGCCATGCCAGCGCCCTGATCTCCAGGGACGCCATCCTCACGGGACCCCTCGTAGCCGGGGAGGGTGCCCGGGTCGAACCGAGGGCCCACGTGGGGCGCGCCGTTCTCCTGGAGCGGGTCCGGGTGGGGCCAGGGGAGCGTCTGGAGGATGGCATCGCCATGGCCGTGGCGGCGGACCGGCTCGTGATCCCGGCCGGGGCACGCTTCTTGCCTACGTAAGATCCTTGGGAGAGGGATGCCTGTGGGGCGGGTGTTCTGCCTCTGGAGGCGGGGCAAATCCCCAAAACGCTGGGGCAACTGCCCCACAGCCACCGATTCGAGAGAGCCGCCATCGGTGTCGCCTCCAGGATCTCCCAGGAAAATCCGGACCCGACGCCAAGCCGGGCTGAATGTCTCAGATTCCTCTCGTCCTCTGGGGGCCGTCGCGGCCCCCTTTTTTTGGGGGGAGATGGAGGCAACGGAAGCGGGGCTTGCCTCGCCATTCCCCTCCCGAGCTTGAACCGCATGGGGGCAACCTTCGCTCCGTTCGGAAAGCCTTGGCGCGCATGGGGCTTTCGGGAGCCCGGTTTGAAATGGGTCCGGGATTCGTGGATAATTTGGCGGGCGCGAGAGGGGGCTCGGTGGACCATTCTGAGGCCGTGGGCCAGCAACAGAAAGTGACCGTCATCATTCCCGCCGGCAACGAGGCGGACCAGATCGAGGAGGCGGCCAGCACGGTCCTCTGGGCTGACGAAATCCTGGTCGTGGTGGACGCGGCGAGCAACGACGGCACGCTGGAGAGAGTCCGCACCCTGAAGGACCCCAGGGTTCGAGCCGAATCGCACCCCTACGGGTACAGCGCCGCGCAGAAGAACTGGGCCATCCCTCGGGCAACCCATCCGTGGGTCTTCCTCCTGGACGCCGATGAGCGGTGCACGAAGCCCCTGCGCGACGAAATTCAAGCCCTCCTCTCCGGGGAACCCGACAGGGACGCCTACTGGATCCAGAGGGAGAATCTCTTTTTCGGGCGGGTCATGAAACACGGGGGCTGGCAGACGGACAAGGTCATCAGGCTCTTTCGCAGGGAATGCCGCTATCAGGACACGCGCGTCCGCGCTGAGATCGAGGGCTGGACCACCGTCGGCGCTCTTCAACACCCCCTGCAGCACTCCACCTTCCGAGGGTGGGCCCACTACCTCACCAAGCTGGACCAGCACACCACGTGGGGAGCCGAACAGGACTTCAAGGAGGGCAAGGGCGCGGGCATGACCAGCGTGCTCCTGCGCCCCACGTTTCACTTCATTAAACAGTACATCATCCGCCTAGGCTTTCTGGACGGTATTCCAGGGGCTATCGCCGTGTATCTGGGGGTGTACGGCGTCTTCCTCAAATACGCCAAGCTGTGGGACATGGGCAGGCGCAAGCGCATCGCCCCCCGGGACGATGGAGCCGGGAACCCTTAGCCGTTCGCGAGTAACGCCCCTCGCCTCTTGCTTCTCACTTACCGCTTCTTGCTTCCCGTTCCCTGCTCCCCTTTCCTTGACTTCCTCCCCGGCCAACGCCCATACTTAGACTATGAAATTCAGGCGATACAGGGCCCTTGCCCTCATGCCCCGTATGAGTCCGTTCCTGGCCGTCGTGATGGCGGCGCTCCTCGGCCGGGCCGTGGGCGCGCAGGACGTCTTCCGCGTGAGCCTGAACCAGCCCATCGAACCCATCACCGCCGAGTACGTGGTGCAGGCCATCGAGGCGGCCAACGCCCGCAGGGGTGGCCTGGTTCTCCTGGAGATTGACACCCCAGGCGGTTATGTCACATCCGTAGAGAAGATTCAGCGCGCCATCCTGTCTTCCTCGATCCCCGTCGTGGCCTACGTCACTCCAGCGGGAGCCCGTGCCGCGTCCGGCGGAGCCTTCGTGGCCATGGCCTGCGACCTCATCGCCATGGCCCCTGGAACCACCATGGGCTCGGCCCATCCGGTGAGCGGCCTTCCCATTCCCATGCCCACTCAGCCCTCCCAACCTTCCCCCGGTGAAGGCCCCCAAAAACCGCCTTCCAAGGCCAAGGAGGGCGACGTAGGAATGGAGAAGCTCGTGAACGACCTGGCGGCCCACATGCGATCCCTCGCCTCCAACCGGGGACGGAACCCTGAGCTGGCCGAGCAGATGGTCCGGGAGAGCATCTCTCTCACCGAACAGGAAGCATTGAAGGGTGGCGTCATCGAGCTCGTAGCTAAGGACGAGCAGGAGGTCCTTGCCTACGTCCGCGCACACCCCCTCAAGCGATTTGGCGGCCAGACCCAGATGGTCACCTTGCCTTCTCCGGCTGTCGTGGCGGACATTCCCATGACCACCCGGCAGCGTTTCCTCTCGGCGCTGGCGGACCCGAACCTCGCCTATGTGCTCTTCCTCCTGGGTGTCCTGGGGCTCTTCGTGGAGTTCAAAAGCCCCGGCCTCATCTTCCCCGGCATCCTGGGGGGCATCTTCCTCCTTCTCTATCTCATGTCAATCCCGCTCCTGCCGGTGAACGTGGTGGGGCTCCTGCTGGTCTTTCTGGGCTTGGTATTCTTCATCCTGGAGGTGAAAGTGGTATCCTATGGGATGTTGGCCATAGGAGGCTTGGTGTCCTTGGTGATCGGCAGCCTCATGATGTATAGCGGCGCACCTGTACCGGAACTCAGGCTCTCGCTTGTCGTGATCCTGCCGGTGGCCATCGCGTTCTCCGCCATCTTGGTGTTCCTCCTCACCCTGGCGGCCCGGGCCTTTCGAGAGCCCGTGGCCACGGGCGACGAGGCCCTCGTGGGCCAGGTGGCCGAGGTCCGCGAGGACATAGAGCCGTCCCGGGAGGGCAAGGTATTCCTCATGGGCGAATACTGGAACGCTGCGTGCGACCGGCCGGTCAAGAAGGGCCTCAACGTGAAGGTGACGTCCCGCCGAGGCATGGTGTTGAAGGTGGTGCCCCTTGAGGAGGGCGAGGCATGATCCAGCTCCTGAGTTTTCCAGTTTTGGCTGTCATCGTTATATTTTTCGGGTGGCTGTTCTCGTGCATCAACATTCTGAACGAGTATGAGCGTGGCGTCATTTTCCGCCTGGGCCGCGTGCTGCCTCAACCCAAGGGGCCGGGGCTCATTTTCGTCTTCAAGCCCTTCGACCGCATGGTGCGCGTGGCCCTCAGGACCATCGTCATGGATGTGCCTCCCCAGGACGTGATCACCAAGGACAACGTGTCGGTGAAGGTGAACGCCGTGGTTTACTTCCGCGTGGTGGACGTGCTCCGGGCCATCCTCCAGGTGGAAAATTACATCTACGCCACCTCCCAGCTCTCCCAGACCACCCTCCGCTCCATCCTGGGCCAAGCCTCCCTCGATGAGCTGCTGTCGGAACGGGACAAGCTGAGCGGAGAGCTTCAGACAGTCATCGACCAGCACACGGACCCTTGGGGCATCAAGGTCACGCAGGTAGCCATCAAGGGCGTGGACCTTCCGCAGGACATGCAGCGCGCCATGGCCCTCCAGGCCCAAGCGGAGCGGGAAAAGCGCGCCAAGATCATCAACGCCGACGGAGAGTTCCAGGCCTCGCAGACCCTCTCCGACGCGGCCAGGATCATGACCGAGAACCCGCTCACGATCCAGCTTAGGTACCTGCAGACCCTCACCCAGATCGGCTCGGAAAACAGCACCACGGTGGTCTTCCCCATCCCCATTGACTTCATCTCCTTCCTGGCCAAGAAGGCGGGTGAGTAGGGGCTCCGCGGCCTCAGCGATTTCGGGGGACGTGTGGCGCAGGCCGGAGGACATTCATGCGGCGTTTAAAGAGGCTCCCGCCCAACCTGGAACTCACGCTCTATAAGGACTTGGCGAGAACCTTCCGCTCCTTTGACCTGGCCACTGTATCCGAGGAGGTCCTCAAATCGCTCCAGAGAGCCCTTCGGGTCGATTTTGGGACCCTCCTGATCCTCTCCGAACACGGCCAGTGCGTGGAACGCCTCTTCCGGGCGGGGTTCAGCCCCGAGAAACACGCCGTGGACCGGTTCGGACTCACGAAGACGGAGATCGAGGCCCTCATCCGGGACATGATCCCCAAGCTCCGGGAGTTCCCCCCCGGCCCCAGCGGAACCAGTCCCGTGGTGGACGGGCACGCCGTGGGCCTCCTGGCCATGTTCCCTTTCCAGCTCGTGTACGATTACTCGGCTCTCCTTCTCTTGGCCGTGCAGGAATCCAACCTCGAGGAGACCTACCTCAACGGCGAAGGCTTCCGCGTTCTGGAAGGCGTCCTGGGCGATCACGGCTTTGTCCTTAAGAACGCCCTCACGGTTCGCCGGCTCAACGAGCTCATCACCAAGGACGACCTGACCCTCTCTTACAACCGCCGCTTTTTTGAGGAATATCTCTTGGAGGAGATGGAGCGGGCGAGGCGGTACAACAAGCCAGTCTCTCTCATTTTTCTGGACCTGGACGGCCTTCGCGAGGTCAACAACCGGTTCGGCCACGCCCTGGGAAGCCGGACCCTCCAAGAGGCCGCGGCCCGCATCATGAACGCCGTGCGGAGCATCGACAAGGTGGTCCGCTACGGCGGCGACGAGTTCTGCATCATCCTCCCGGAGACCGACTCGAAGGGCGCCTTCGAGGTGGCCGAACGGGTCCGCCAGCGCCTGGCCGCCACGCCTTTTCTCATGGAGGAAACGGGAGGCATCGAGATCACGGGCTCCTTCGGCGTTGCCTCCTACCCGACCCACGCCATCACCAAGGAAGAGCTCGTGGCCAAGGCCGACGAGGCCATGTACCGGATCAAGACCCAGACCAAGAACGACATCTCCCTGGCCCAGCCTCTCAAGCGGTTCCCATGAACGACGGCGTCATCCTCTCAGGCGACCTCAGCGAAATCCGCCTCCCCACCCTGCTCATGTCTCTTTACCGGGATCGGGAGACGGGCGTCCTGGCCTTGGAGGACGGCGGCATTCGGAAAGCCCTGTACATCAAGGACGGGCAGGTGGTTTACGCCACCAGCTCGGACCCCGATGACCGCCTGGGCGAGAGCCTCCTCCGCCGCGGGCTCATCACCCTCGCCCAGTATGAGGACGCTTCCGGCCAGGTCCTCCAGGGGAACAAACAGGGCAGGGCCTTGGTGGACATCGGCGCCATCACCCCCGGCGACCTGGTGGAGAGCGTCACCCAGCAGCTCTACGACATCATGTTCTCGCTCTTTGGCTTCCGCTCGGGAACGTACAGCCTCGAGCTCGCTCCCTTCTCCACCTTGGAGATGATCACCATCGCCATCGACATCCCCGCCGTCATTTTCAAGGGAATGAGCCGGCAGATCGCGTGGAGCCAAATGCGCCCCGTCGTGGGCAACCCCTCCTTGCGGCTACGCACCCGTGCCGAGCAGCCCGCCTTCGTCGCGAACCTGGACATCACGGGAGATGAAGAGCACCTCCTTCACATCGCCAGGGAAGGCATGGCCGTTTCCTCCCTCCTGGAGGCCAGTTACCTCTCCCAGTTCGAGACACTTCGCACCCTCTGGATCTTCCTCACGCTGGGCCTCATGGAGCGGGAGGACCCGGCAAGCAGGGGGCGGGCCGCCGCAGCCCAGCCCGAAGCCCTCATCGAGCAGTACAACGAGCTCTACTCGTACGTCTACTACCAGCTTCCCGTCCCGCCCGATCAAGACGGCGGCTTGGATGCCATGATGATGGACCTCAGCCGCGCCCATCCAGCGCTGGCGGCCCATCAAACGGACTTGGCGCGCTTCGGGCGCCTGGATGTGGACCAAGCCCTCGTGTCCCTCCGGACGCTTCCCGAAGCGAACCGCGATGAGGCCCTCCAAGCCTTTTTGGAGGAGGCCCTCTACGCCCTCGTGCTGGAAGCCGACCGGAGGCTGCCTCAGGCGAGGCGCGAGGCCCTTCACGCTCACATTCGCCACCTGGCTGGGACTTCACAGGGAGTGGAATCATGAGCGACGAACGACAAGCGGCTCCAGCCCTTCGCCAACTTCTCTGGATCGCCGCCGGCGTGGCCGTGCTAACCCTGATCGTCGTGGCCGCCTCGTGGCTCTTCTCGCCAAGGCCCGCGCCTGGCGAGCCGTCGTTTGGACGCGGCCAGGGCGTTCTTCCCGAAGGCAATGTTGAGCGGCGCACCTTCTCGCCCGAACATCCGGCCCCCGGTTCGGGCAGGGCACCCGCGGCCCCGGCCGGGCTTCCGGAGCAGCCCGCCGCGGAGCTCCAGCCACCGGCGGCTCCGCCGCAGGCGATGCCTGAGTCTCTTCCCGAAGCGCAGGAGGAACCCAAGCTCGCCCCTCCCCCCGAGGCCGCCCCGCCGCCGCCGGCGTCTCCCAAAACGGCGGCCAAAGCCTCAGGTGCTGCCTTCGGTTTGCAAGCGGGCGCCTTCGCCGAAGAAGGCAAGGCCCGTGAGGTGGGGCGCCGTATCGATGGGCTGGGCTACAAAACCACCATCCTCCACCGGGACGGAAAGTACAAGGTCATCGCCACGGGGTTCCCCACCCGCGCCGCCGCCGCCAAGGCCCAGACGGCTCTGAGCAAGGCGGGGCTTAAAGATTCTTTCATCGTGCCCATGGAGTGAGCATGTCCCGGACACCCAAGAAGGCCGGTATAGAAGCCCAACTTCGCGCCCTCGAGGACATCGTAAAGAAGCTCGAAGACGCCGCCCTCCCCCTTGAGGAGAGTCTCGAGCTGTTCGAAAAGGGGATTAGCCTGAGCCGCGAACTTCAGGCGGGCCTCCAGGCCGCTTCCCTCAAAGTGGCGCGCTTGTTGGAGGGCGAGCCCGGGCGGGAGGTCCCGCTGGATGCGGCCGCCGAACCCGAAGGCGAGGGGGAGCCGTGATTCCCGAGGTTCTCCAGCGGCTGGCGCCCCAAGTGGACAAGGTTCTAGACCGGGTTCTGCCTCCCGCCGGCCGAGAGCCCGTGCGCCTGCACGAAGCCATGCGGTACAGCATCATGGCGGGAGGCAAACGGCTCCGGCCCATCCTCGCCGTGGCAGCTTATGAAGCGTGCGGAGGAGAGGATGAGGGAGCTGTTCTTCCGGCCGCCGCGGCCCTCGAGCTCTTTCACACCTACAGCCTCATCCACGATGACCTTCCGGCCATGGACAACGACAGCCTGCGGAGGGGCAAACCGACGTGCCACGTGGTCTACGGGGAAGCCATGGCGATCCTCGCGGGCGATGCCCTTCAAACGCTGGGCGCCTACCTGCTCGCCACTTATCCCGAGGGCAGCCGGTGGTCGGCCAGGCGCAACAAGGCATCCCGTGAGATTCTCTGGGCCCTCGGCTCCCAAGGCATGGCGGGAGGACAGGCCCTCGACCTGGAACAGACCGGATCGGGCAAGACCGTGTCGCCCAAACTCCTTACGGCTATCCATACCTTGAAGACCGGCCGGTTCCTCGAGGCCTCCCTTCTGGCCGGTGCTCACTGGGCGGGCGCGAAGGCGGCCCATCGTGGCGCACTCAAGAAATTTGGAACCTCTCTCGGACTGGCCTTCCAAATCGTGGACGATATCCTGGACGAGACGCAGACCGCCCAAGCGCTGGGCAAGACTCCTGGCAAGGACTCGGCCCAGGGCAAGGCTACCTTTCCGGCCCTCTGGGGGATCGAAGAGTCGCGCCGGGAGGTGGAGAGGCTCCTTTCCGACGCCCTGCGGGCCGCCGCCGAGTTCGAGCCCCGCGGCCGCGACCTGCGGGAGCTTGCCCACTTCGTGGCAGGGCGAAATCATTGACGAACCCCGGGGACGAAGGGCGGCGCGAAGCCCCTGCGCCCATGAGAGAGGGTTCGTATCGGACCCCCGGTCCCGGGCGTCCCGCGCCGGCCGGCCCATGAAGCAGCGCGCCGATAAGCTTCTGTTGGAGCAAGGCCTTGCCTCCACGAGGGAGAAAGCCCAGGCCCTCATCCTCGCGGGACTGGTGTATGTGGGGGAAGCGCGCGTCGGCAAGGCGGGCCAGCTTCTGGCGGAGGAGGCCGTCCTCACGGTTCGCGGAAAGGCCTGCCCCTACGTGAGCCGCGGGGGCCTCAAGCTTGAGGCCGCCCTGGAAGCCTTCAATCCCCGTATCGAGGGCGCCGTGTGCGCCGATGTCGGTGCCTCCACGGGAGGCTTCACGGACTGCCTCCTCCAGCACGGGGCCGCCCGGGTCTACGCGCTGGACGTGGGCCACGGCCAGATGGACTCGTCGCTCCGTTCCGATCCTCGGGTCGTGTGCTTGGAAGGGATCAACGCCAGGACCCTGGCGGCCGGATTCTTTCCCGAACCGGTGGCGCTGGTCACGGTGGACGCCTCCTTCATTTCTCTCAAGCTCCTCCTGCCCGCCATTCAGGCCAGCGCACCGGGGGCCTTCGTTATCGCCCTCGTGAAGCCTCAGTTCGAAGCGGGCCGAAAAGAGGTTGGCCGGGGCCGAGGCGTCGTGAAAGATCCGCAGGTAAGGGCCAGGGCGCTGAGCGAAGTGTGCCAGGCGGCGGCCTCCTTGGGGTATACTCGCCTCGGGACCCTGGAAAGCCCCGTAAAGGGCCCCAAAGGCAACGTGGAATTTCTGGTGCACCTTGCACCAGGGGAGGGCACGTCACCATGACATCCCGCCCTGTGGCCGTCGTCGGCATCGTTGCCAAGCCCCGGCGCGAGAGCCGCCTGCCCGCCCTGGAAGAACTCCTGAGCTGGCTGGACGCACGGCATATCCCCTTCATCCTGGACCCGGAGGCCGCTCGCATGGCGCGCCGCCCAGGTGTGGAGGTGGCGGAGCGGCCGGACCTTCCGGGCCGGGTGGGACTGGTGGTCGTCCTGGGCGGAGACGGAACCCTCCTTTCCGTAGCCCGGCACTTGGACGGCCGCCACGTGCCGATCTTGGGCGTCAACCTGGGCTCGTTGGGGTTCCTCACCGAGATCGCCACGGAGGAGATGACCGATGTGCTCCAGCTCTTCCTTGAGGGAAAAACTACAGTCTACGAACGGACCATGCTTGAAGCCACCCTCAGCCGGGAGGGCGCCGTGTTGGCCTCCTACCGATGTTTGAATGACGCCGTCCTCAACAAGTCTGCCATCGCCAGGATCATCGAGATCCGGGTGGAGGTGGGGGGAGACTGGATGACGGACATGCGTGCCGACGGGCTCATCGTGGCTACCGCGACGGGTTCCACCGCCTATAACTTGTCGGCCGGAGGTCCCATCCTGACTCCCGGCATCGACGGTTTCGTGCTCGCTCCCCTGTGCCCCCACACGCTCACTATGCGGCCCATCGTCCTGGACGGTAGGGAGCCCATCGACATCACGCTTCTGCGAGGTTCGGAGGAAGTGTTCTTCACGGCCGACGGCCAAGTAGGCGGCCCCATGAAGAGCGGTGACAAGGTCCGGGTGCAGCGGTCCTCCAGCGGGGTTCCCCTCATCGTGAGCCCCACGCGGAGCTACTTCTCTCTCCTGCGGGAGAAGCTGGGATGGGGGGCCAGGCATCCTTCCTGATCTCGCCGGCCCAGCGGAGATGCATGGAAATACCTTGACCACAGGATTCGGTTCTATTAGACTGCGATGTGTTCATGCAAGGAGGACGCACGATGGTGAATGGTAAGATTGGGTTGAACCTGATGGCCGGAACGCTGGCCCTCGTCGCAGGGTCGTTCCTTTGGGCTCAAGAACCAGCGCCCAAACTCACGAGGGTTCCGCCCCCGGCGGCCGGCATCAAGGTAGAGAACGCCAAACCGGCGGCTCAGCCCGCCGCCGCCCAAGACCTTCCCGAGATGGTCATCAAGGAGACGGATTTTGACGCGGGCAACGTCAACAAGGGCGACCTCATCAAGCACGATTTCGCCTTCGAGAACAAGGGCAAGGGCGCGCTGGAGATCACCCATGTCCAGCCCGCCTGCGGGTGCACCGTCACCGAGTTCGACAAGCAGATCGCCCCCGGCAAGACGGGCAAGATCACGGCCACGGTCAATACGGCCAATTTCTCCGGCCCCATCCAGAAGATGATTTCCGTGGCGACGAACGACCCGAAGATGGCCAACTTCCAGCTCATGATCAAGGCCACGGTCAAGGCGATCCTCAACGTCGAGCCTTCCGAATACCAGCAGTTCGGCCTGGTGTACAAGGGCCAGACCCTTGAGAAGACCTTCACCTTGAAGGCCGAGGACGGGACGCCCTTCGAGATCACCCAGGTGAACGCGGACGACCCCTCGCTCAAGTACGAGCTCAAACCCGCGGCCGACAAAAAGTCGGCCGAATTCAAGGTCATCCTCCCCGCGGACCATCCCGTGGGCCCCATCAGCGGGCGGTTCACGCTTTCGACGACCCACCCGAAGGCTCCCACGGTCACCATCAGCGTCTACGGAACCATCAGGGAGCCCCTCACGGTCTATCCCACGGAGCTGATTTACTCTGGCCTGAGCAAGAGCTTCGTCAACGAGCATCCTCAGGACGTGTCCCTCAATAAGACCATCACCGTGGCCTTTGAGCAGGGCGCCGACCTGGAGGTGAAGAAGGTAGTTTCGTCGGTGCCCTTCCTGGAGACCGTCGTCACACCCATCACCCCCAACCAGCGCTACAGCATTGCCGTCAAGATCAAGCCCCCCGTGAAGGACGGCGACTTCAGCGGCACCATCACCATCGAGACCAACAAGAAGAACGTCACCATCCCCGTGCGCGGCAAGATTTTTTAGACCGCGCCGTGGGTGCCAACATGAAGGCCGGGGAGCAATCCCCGGCCTTTTCCGTTTTCATGCTGCGTGTGCGGCTCGCCCGATACCAGCAGGGGCTTTTCCTGTCCGCTATCCCTACATCTTTTTGAGATAGGCGTTGGTCCGGGTATCCACCATGATCTTGTCCCCCACGTTGAGGTGGAAGGGCACGCTCACGACGGCGCCCGTCTCGCACTTGGCGGGCTTGCCACCCGAGACGGTGTCTCCCTTGAACCCCGGGTCCGTCTCCACGATGGTAAGGATGACAAAGTTGGGCAGCTCCACCCCGATGGGTTCGTTGTCGTGGAGCAGGACGCTCACGTCAGCGTTTTCCAGCAAGTAGATCACCTGGTCTCCGATGACATCCTCGGGGATAGTGACCTGCTCATAGGTCGTCTGATCCATGAAATGGAAGCCGTCCTGGTCCTTATACATGAACTGCATCTTCGTCTCTTGGGTCTCGGCCGTTTCCACCTTGTCGCCGGCTTTGTAGGTCTTGTCGAGGACCTGTCCCGTGCGCAGGCTCCGGACCCTTGCCCTCGTGAAGGCCGAGCCCTTGCCTGGCTTTACATGGTCCGCGTCCACCACTTCGTAGGCGTCCCCGTCGATGAGGAGCTTGACGCCTTTCCGAATCTGGTTGCTGATGATGACTCCCATACGGTAATCTCCCTTCTCAACCTAGCTTAACAGCTCCATGAAGAGGTGAGCGCGCCGCTGCACCTCGTATCGAGCCTTGCCCGTGGCCTGAGACGCGGCGGTCACCACGAGCACGAAGAGCCCTTCCGTGAGGGAGAAGAGGAGGATGTTTTCCTTCTCCGTTCGGATGGTCACCTCGTGAATGCGTCCAAGGTCCTGTTCCCGCTGAAACCTACCGAGCGTACGAAGAATGCCGTTCAGCTCCGCGCTCATGACCTCGTGCGGGATAGGGGTTCGGAGGAAGGTCTCGATCTCGATTCCATCATCGGCCACCACGGCTACGGCGAGCATCTCGGGGAGCACCTGCTCCAGTTCCTTGAAGATGGCCTCAAACATGCCGTCCCTCCCGGACACGGCGCAGCCAGCCTTGGAGCACCGCGATCCTCTTCTGCCGCATGGCCTTCTCCACGTCCTCTTGGTGAACCACCGGCGCTTCCGGGGCCGCTCCCGCAATGCGCTGCATGAGGGCCTGGATCCGTGAGTGGATCTGGCCGTTGTCCGGATCCTGCAACAGCATTCGCTGATAGATTTCCACGGCCTTCTCGGGGTAACCCTGGTGCTCGTAGAGTTCGGCCAACGTAAACGTGTTCAATCCCGGAGGGGCGGCAGCCCCCTCTGGCTCCACATCAGGTTCGGAGGGCTCTTCCTCCGCCTGTCCCGCGGATGCCGCCCAGCCTCTTGGGGGAGTCGCGGGGGGAGGAAGCTCCTCGGCAAGCACCTGTGGAGGTCCAGAAGAGGGTAGCTCAGAACCCTCCGATTCCAGAATCTCCGCAAAGCTTGCGGTATCGTCGCCCAGGACATCCGCGGCCTCTTCTCCCGCGTGCCATTTCGCGTCCGGCATGGGGCCGGATTCATTCGACTCCGAAAGAGAAGGCGGAGGCTCCGATGCCGAGGCGGAGAGGGGGCCTTCCACGAGCGGGAGCGCGTCCCCCGCCTCCTGAGTCCCTGGATCGTCCGGCATCGCAGGTGGAGGAGAGGAGGGTTCGCCCGGAGGAGCATGCAGTCCCTCCGCCTCAGCCTGCCCAGCCTCCAGAGATGGCTCGGAAACCGGAGGGGCCGTGGGAGCTTGAAGTTCGGCAAGGCGGTCTTGAACCCCGGCACGCCCGGGTTCCAGGAGATCCACGATTTGATAGTGGCGGAGAGCCTTGTCGCGCTGGCCCAAAGCCCAATAGATGTCTGCCGCGAGATGGTTGGCGGGCACGCTGTCGTGGAGGGCCAGGAGAACCTTCTCCACCATCTGGCGTCCCTCGTCGAGCCGGCCCTCTGAGACGTAGATCTGCGCCAGAAGGATACGCGCCTGCCATTGGCTGGGATGGAGGGCCAGCCCCTTTTCACACACATCGCGAGCCCGGTCGAGCCGGCCCAGCTTTTGATACTCACGGGCCAGTTCGTAAAACCGCCGCGACCTGGGGTCTCGCTTGAGCTCGGTCTCGAGTTCCTCCAGGGACGGCTGGGGCATCAGAAATTTCCGATCGTAAAAATGAACCGGGAGGTCATGGTCTGGGAGAAACCGTCCTTGTTGCGGTGGGCCCGGAAGACGAGGTTGGCCCGCACGGTGGCCGTGTCCGTCGTCCCGATGAAGCCCGAGGCATTGTCGGCCAGGTACGTGTCGGTGACGATGGTAATGGGAAGTTTTGTCGGTATGCCCGGCTTGACCGCCGAGTGAATACTGGAGCCCTTGGAAGGCGGAAGGGCCAGGAGGTGGTTGCCCGTATCGCTGAGCAGAACGTAGCTGATCTGGTAATGGTCGACGGTCCAGGCATCGGCCGGAATGGTCGAAAGGGTGCTGTCGCTCAGCTTGACGCTGAAGACGAAATAAGTCTGATGGTTGAGGGGCGGATTCACCCCTACGTTGAAGGAGGGTGGATCCGCCCCATGAAGCTTAAGCTCCGAGTAGGGCTGCAGGTGCTTATCGCTGCCGCACCCCGCGAGGAGGATGAGGAGCGCGGCGGTGAATGCTACAAGTCCGAGCCTTTTTTTTTTCATAGCCCTACCTGACGATCTTCGGCGTGAGGAAGATCAAAAGTTCCTCGTTGGTCCGGGTCTTGGAGCGGTTCTTGAACAGCCACCCGAGGACCGGGATCTTGGAGAGGAACGGGAGTCCGTTCTGAGAGATGCCTTCGTTCGTCACGAAGACACCGCCGATGACGGCCGTGGAGCCGTCCTTGACCTTGAGAACCGTCTTGGCCTCTTTCTTGATGATGGGCGGCGGTGAACCCGCTTGCTGGTTGGCGAAATCCACCGAATCGTTGGTCACGTCCACGGTCATGTTCACGTTGCCGTCCGCGCTGATCTGCGGCGTCACGTCAAGCTTGAGCGTGGCGTTTACGAAAACCACGGAGAGCTTGTCCGAGGTGGCGATCCGGATGGGGATCTGCCGGCCCGACTCGATGCTCGCCTTCTGGTTGTCCTGGGTCACGATGCGGGGGGCCGAGAGGACGCGGCCGCGCCCTGAATTTTCCATGGCCGCCAGGCGCACGTCCAGGAAGAAGGAACCCGTGGTGTTGCCCAGCACCAGGTCGATGAATCCGTTGGAGGCCGTGGCCGGAAGGCTCACAGCGAAATCGCCTTGTCCGTAATTGGGCCAGCCCGTGCTGTTGTTGAAATTGTGCACGGCATACGTTCCCGCCGGGCCCGACCCGGTGGTTCCGCCATGGGTCGTGACCACCTTGCCGGTGCTGTCCATGCCCGTGTACCAGTTGCCGCTCCAGACGATGCCGAAGGACTGGCTCCAGGTGATGCTCGTCTCCACGATGCGGGCTTCGATGAGGACCTGCGGCGTGGCCGTGTCAAGCGAGTCGATGAGCTTCAGGAGGCTTTCCTTCTTGGAGGGTACCTCCTCAATGATCATGGTGTTGGTGCGGTCATCCACGATGATGTTGCCGCGGTCGGACATGAAGCGCTTGGCGATCTCCACCATGTTGGAAGCCTTGGCGTAGGAGAGCCGCTTGGTGAAGGTGATGGGCTCTTCGGCGTTTAGGCGCTCCTTCTGGAGGCGCTGGACGTCCGCGAAGCGGCGGGCGATCTCCGCCGCGGGGGCCACCCAAATGACGTTGTTCTCGTAGATGTAGTCCAGGCCATTGTTCTTCAAGATGATGTCCATGGCCTGGTCCCACGGAACATTTTCAAGGTCCACCGTCACTTTGCCCTGAACCGACGGGTGCACCACGATGTTCATCTTGGACACATCATGGAAAACTCTCAATACGTCCTTGATGTCCGCGTCTTTCAGGCTGAGGGAGATGGGCTCGCCCGTATATTTGGCGGTGCCGCCGGAGATGGTCTTCTCCTTGAAGGACAGGGGAACGCCTCCGGCCATGAGGGTTTTGCCCGCGGAGGCCTGGGGTGCCGTATCCTGGGCCACGAAGAGGTCCTCATAGCCCTTATATTCCCTCGTGGATTTGGGATCGATGGGCGAGAGGTTCACTTTGATCTTGTCCAGCGGCTCCTGGGCCGGCTTGGCGCTGGAAACCTGAGGTTGGGCTTCGGGGGCCACGGCTGCTGCCGGAGGGGTGGAGGCGGCTACTTGGAGCGGCGGTGCACCAACCGCGGGAGGCACGGCGGCGGGCGCCGCAGGCTGCACGGCCGAAGCATCGCCGGTTTGCGGGGCGGGCGGTTGTACCGCCGGGGCCTGCACGGCGGGTGACTGGGCCGGCGGCGAGACGGGATTCTGAGCTTTGGCTTGAGGAGATACCGGTGCAGGCGTCTCGGGGGCCTTGTTCTGGGCCATGTCGTTCCCGGCTTCGCCCAAAACGATTTTCAGACCCTCGCCGGAGGGATCCACGGCCACCTTGCCGGCCTGATTTTTCAGATCCACCACCACGCGGGTCACCACGGGCGATGCCTGGAACAGGCTCACGCGGACGCGGGCGATGTCGCCGGTACCCGGGGTCTCGCCTGGCACGGTGCCGCGGCCGACTCCTGGCAGGTCCACCACGACCCGCTCGGGATTTTTCATGGTGAAATACTTGTAGCGAGCCGAGCCGTCCAGGTGGATGTCCACGGAGGAGCCATCCTGGGCCACTTGGACGCCCATGAGCCGCCTGGCGATCGCCGTCTCCTCGGCCTTGGCCGGGGCCGGTGCAGCGGAGACTGGCGCGGGCTGAGCCGCGGGGGGAGCCGCCATGGCTACGGGAGGAGGCTGCGGGGGCACGGGCGCCAAGGCTTTGGGTGCGGGTACGGACCCTTCGGGCCCGCCGATCACCTTGACCATGAGCACGTTGCCCTCGGTGGAAACGATGCACTTGGCCAGGTAGGCCTTGTGAATCTCCAGTTTGGCAAGGGCGCGTCCCCTGCCCTGGCTGATGGGCTCAACTTTGACGAGGCCGACGCCGCCTTGATTCACCTGGAGGGTCTTGGGAAGCTGGGAGACGTCCACGTCCGCCATGTCCACTACGAAGGTCTCGGGATCGTAGTCGTAGTAAGTGTAGTCGAGGATGGGATAGGTCCCCGTCACGCCCACGACAACGGCCCCGCCCTGAGCCTTGCCCGAAAGGTCCCGCAAGACATTCAGCGCGCCGTGTGACGACTCAGCGGCCAGGACGGTCCATGCGGCGAGGCAACCGATGACCGCCGTCCAAAGGGCAATTCGCTTGCTCATTGTCCCTCCCCTTCTACGTTCCGGATTCTGAGAACCAGGTTGCGGAAAGGCTTGATGGCAGTGGGGTCATTAAGTTCCTGCTGAATCGTGACCTCCCCGGATCCGTAAGAGATATCCAGAACCACTCCGTCCGCGAACCGCTCGCCGACGGCCGCCTTATAGGGCTTATTGTCGGGGCCCTGGAACCAAGCCACCGTGCCCTGGGGGGTTTTGAGAACCGCCTCCAAGATGCACGCCTCCACGGTAAACCGGCCCAGGCCAGTGGACCCGGGGCGGATCTTAACATCGGGCCCTTGGACCCCGCTGCGGACGAGGGGGGTGAAGGGGTCCCGCTCGGCCTGGTGGCGGTAGAGAGACTCCCCTTCAGTGAGAAGGTTATCCTCGGGCGCGGGCAAAGCCGGGGCTGCCCCCTCCTGCGCCGGGGCAGGTGCGGGGGCCGCAGCCTGGGACTTGGCCGGAGCCAGCTTCTCGTTGGCCCGTTGGAGGGTCTTCACGGGGTTCTGCGCCGCCCCCCCAATGCCCCAGGCCCACAGGAGCACGACCGCGATCGAGAGCATCCCTAGTCGTCTCATGACTTCTTCTCCAGCGCCTCGAAGGCCTCGGGGTTTTGCATATAGACGAGCGAACTGAAGGTGGCGGACACGGTTTGGGCCTTCCCGGTGGATGCCGTCATCTCCAGGTTGGTGATGTTTACGATGCGCCGCATGTGGGCGATCTTGTCGAAGAACAGGGCGATGTCGTGGTATCCCCCGCCTATGGTGATCTTGTAGGCCTGCTCGCTGTAGAGATCCTTCTTCGTGATGGGGCTGGGGCTGATGGAAACGATGTTGAGGTTTTGGTCGCGAGCGTACGTCTGGAAGACGCGCAGGAGCTTGCCCGTGTCCGGCTCCACGGGGATGATGGATTTGAGCACTTCCAAGTCGCGGCGGATGAGGTCGATCTGGCGGTTCAGCTCATCCACCCTCCGCTGGGCCTCCTTGCCCTGGCGTATCTGGCCCTCGAGCTCCACGCTCTGGGCCGTGAGCCTGTCCATCTTGTCCTGCCATCCCGAGAGGGGATAGAACCAGGCGGCTGTGCAGATGAGGATGCCCACGAGGAGGACGGCCACGAATTGGCCCCACCGGGGTAGCTTTGCGAACTGGTCCATGGCTCCCTCCTCCTACTCCGTGGAATCCGAGGCGGCCTTCTTGGCCCTGGGCACCGCCTTGGGCGCCTGGACCGGCGCGGCCACCACGGGCGCTGGCTTGCCCCCGGGATAATACTTGAAGCTCACCTTGTAGGTGTAGACTTCCTCCGGTCCTGAAACCTGGGTCACGTCGCCCAGCTGCACATCCGCAAACTCATTGATGGCAACCAGGTTGTCGTACAGGGTGGAGACCGTCTTGATGCTCTTGGCCTTCCCTTCGATGGCGATGGTGGGGGAGGTTTGCTTGACGGACGTGTACCACGCTCCCTCCGGAAGCACTTCCACCAGCCGGTTCATGAGCTTCACGGGCACGCTCTGCTGGTCCTTGAGCTGTTTGATCTGGTCCAGCTTGGAGGTGTACTCGGCTTTTTTCTTTTCAAGCTCCGACACCTTCTCGCGGGCGCCCTCGTATTTCTTGAGTTCGACCTGCTGTTCCGCGATGGTGACGGAGAGGGTGTGGTTTTTCATCAGGAGCCATCCGCCGTAGCCCCCTACGCCCAGGATGAACAGGGCGAGGATGGCGATGTACAGCGGCCATGGGGGGGCCCCTTCGACTCCCGCCGCGGCGACGGGCCTTGGTCCCGGAAGCCCACCCGCCTTTTTGGCACCCCGCCCCTCGGTGAGCAGATTAATCCGGATCATCTAGTCCCCCATCTTGCGTTGGGCAAGGCCCACTGCGACGGCGAAATGCGGGGCCAGCCGGTTGATGGTGTCCAGAGGAAACTCCCGCTCGTCCACGACGACGTTCTGGAACGGATTCATGATTTCCACGGGCACCCCGAAGAACTGGCTGAGGTACCGGTCGATGTGGGGCACCTGGGTGCCCCCTCCGGAAAGGATGATCTTGTGGATCACGTTCTCGTTCGTGGTCACGCGGAAAAAGTCCAGCGTTTTCTTGAGCTCGGCGCCAAATTCCTCGGTGACGGCGTTCAGAATGGGCACCACCTGCTCGGGGCGGACCCCCTCGACCTGTTCACCCTTTTTCGCCATTTCCGCTTGCTGAAAGGACAGGTTCATCTCGCGCTGGAGGGTGTCCGTGTAGTTGTGCCCTCCGGCCTGGATGTCGCGCCAGAAGAGCGGGCTGCTGCCCTTGAGAACGCCGATGTTGGTGGTGCTGGACCCGATGTTCACCAGGGCCGTCACTTCGTTGCCGTTGATGGGGTAGTTGATTTCGTAGGCGTTCTGAACGCAGAAGACGTCCACGTCCAGGGCAGCCGCTCCGAGGCCCGCCTGGCCCAGGAGGGAGGTGTATTCCCCGATGAGGTCCCGTTTGACCGCCACCAGGAGCACGGAGATGTTTCCCGTAGCCGGATCCGTTTCCAGGATCTGGTGGTCGATCTTGACCTCCTCGATGTCGAAGGGGATGTACTGGCCCGCCTCCCACTGGATGGCTTCGGCGAGTTCCGCCTCGCTCATGGCCACCATCGAGATCCTTTTGATGATGACCGAGTTGCCGTCCACGGAGGTAGCCACGGCCAAATTCTTGATGTTGTGCTCCCGGAGCAGCTTGTGGACGGCATCGATGACCGCACCCGAATCCATGATGGTGCCTCCGACGATGGCTTCCGCCGGAAGTGGTTCGATGCCGAAGGCCTTGAGCTGGTACCCCTTCCCCTTGCCCAGATCTTTGAGCTCCACCATCTTGATGGCGGATGACCCGATGTCCAGGCCCAACAGGTTTTTAGGTTTTCCGAAGAACACTGTGGATTCCCCTTCTCAAAGGGTGTTAAGGCCTCCAAACTTAATGCTCTACTTTAACATATCGAAGGCAAACCCGAAAGTCAAGTGCTTTTCCAGGGTTTAGCCCCCTCCCTGCCCAAGGCAAACCTATGCGGGGTATTCTAACACCCTTCTATTCCATTGCAAGTCAAGGGTGCTTCCCCGCTTGCCAGGGGGCCCGCGATGGTGGTAGCGTAGGCTCCCTG
>JBBIKI010000003.1:0-36313 GCA_037445535.1 Acidobacteriota bacterium
GCCTCGCGCTCCTTGAAGATGTACTTGATGCAGTGCTTGTAGACGAGCAGGTTGGACTCATTCAAGCGGTGGATTTTCAGGCAGTCCCGGTCGTACCACTCGATCCAGCCGTGGAGCTCCTCACCATCGGTGAGCACCACCACGAGCGGGGTTTTGGCCCCCATCTGCTTGAGGTAGTAGAAGTTCTCCGCATTGGTTTGCTCGGGGGGGACCTGCTTCCTGCGGCTGGGCATGAACGCCCCGCCGGTCCCTCCGGAGGGTTCTTCTTCCTTGGCTTCGCGGGCCTCGCGGGGTTCCCTGGGAGAGCCCTTGTAGTCGCGGAGATTGGGCCGGATCAGCTTTCGGTCAGGCATCTATGGCTCCTGGACGACGTCACTCGCCGGCTGGGGCGGGGTTCTGGCAACCCTTTTTGGACGGGCACTCGTACCGCAGGCAGCACATGAGGCGCCCGCAGCGGCCCGAGATCTTGGCGGGATTCAGGCTCAGGCCCTGGTCCTTCGCCATGCGGATGGTGATGGGATAAAACTGGTGGAGGTAGGAGCAGCAGCACAAGGGCCGGCCGCAGTGGCCGTAACCACCCAGGAGGCGGGCTTCGTCGCGGACTCCCACCTGGCGCATCTCGATGCGCATGTGGAAGCGGTGGGCCAAGTCCCGCACGAGTTCGCGGAAATCCACACGGCTCTCGGATGTGTAGATGAAAAGGAGGCGGGTCTCGTCGAAGTACATGTGAACCTGCACGAGTTTCATCTCGAGCCCGAGAACCCGGGCCTGGTCCCTGCAGTAGACGAAGGCCTCCCGCTCCACTTGCCTGTGCTTCTGCCGTTTCTTGAGGTCGTCCTCGCCCGCCAGCCGCAGGAGGCGCAGCACCTGGCCTGAGCCCGCGAGCGGCCGGATGAAATTTCGAGCCTCCAGCACCTGGCCGTAGGTCTCACCCGCTTCGGTCTGTACGATGCAACGGGTCTGCCTCATGAGGGTTTGGCCTTCCCACGAGGCGTATACGGGCCTGGCCTGGCTATCGACTTGAACCTGATAAAGCGTCATCTCTTGCGTCCTTGCCCCCCCGGGCATCCATGCGCGTACCATAGGCCAGCCCCTCCCCGGTGTCAAGTCGGAAGGGCGTCCTCTGAACCTTCACGCGGGCTTTGACGCTGGGCTCTTCGCCTTGGCCGCCTCGCCCTGCTCCACTTCCAGGTAGGCGCCCATGGCCCTGAACTTCTGGTAGCGGCGTTCGAACAGGTCTTCTGGCTCCAGGCCCGAGAGTTCATCGAGCTGTTCCGCGAGGACGCCTTCAAGGGCCTGAAAAACGGCGGCCGGATCCACGTGGGCGCCGCCGAGGGGTTCCTCGATCACCCTGTCGATGAGGCCAAGCCGGAGCAGGTCCTGCGCCGTGAGCTTGAGGGCCGAAGCGGCGGTCTCGGCCTGGGCCGCGTCCTTCCAGAGGATGGCCGCGCACCCCTCGGGAGAGATGACCGAGTAGATGGAAAACTGGAGCATGTTGATGCGGTCGCCGATGCCCAAGGCCAGGGCTCCGCCGCTTCCTCCTTCTCCCGTGACGGTGATGAGGATGGGCGTCCGCAGGCGCGCCATGGCCTCGAGGTTCACGGCGATGGCTTCCGCCTGGCCCCGTTCCTCCGCGTCCATGCCGGGATAGGCGCCGGGGGTGTCGATGAACGTAAAGATGGGCATGCGGAACTTCTCCGCCATCTTCATGATCCGCAGGGCCTTGCGGTAGCCCTCCGGCTTGGGCATGCCGAAGTTCCGGTAGATCTTCTGCTTGGTGTCTCTCCCCTTCTGGTGCCCCACGATGCAGACGGGGCGGCCGCGAAAGCGCGCGAAACCCGCCACGATCGCGGGGTCGTCCGCGAAGTGCCGGTCTCCCCTAAGCTCCTGCCAGTCCATGAACATGGCCTGGATGTAATCCAGGGAATAGGGGCGCTTGGGGTGCCGGGCGAGCTGCACGGTCTGCCACGGCGTGAGCTTGGCGAACACATCGCGGCGCAGTTTCTCCAGCTTTTTCTTGAGGGCGGCCATCTCCTTGTCGCGGCTCTTGTCCTCCCCGAAGAGGGCCAAGTTTTCGATCTGTGCTTCGAGCTCCTGGATGGGCCGCTCAAAATCCCGGGGGTCTTTCATCGCTTCGCCCTCTCCCTGTCACGTCCGGCGCCGTTGGCCTGGCGGAATTGGAATTGGACGCGGCCCTTGCCCAGCAGGCCCGCCGCATCGGCGAGGAAGGCATCCCCCGCCCGCACCCGGCTGTGGCCGCCCAGCATGACCCGCGTGACGCCGCTTCCTTCCCCCACCACGTCGAGGAGGACGGGAAGGCTCCCGGCGTGACGTCGGAGGACGGCCTCCAACTCCACCAGCCACTCTTGTTCGCACAGGAGGGCAGGCACCCTGAGAACCACCGCCGTGGCCTTCTGCTCCAGTTCCTCGTGGGCTCTGGCGAAGGGCACCACCATGCCGGCGATGAGTTTGACCTTGGCCCGCTGCCCTTCCGCGGCGGCCGTGTCGCGGGCCACCTTGCCCACCACCAGAAGGGCCGCGTCTTTCACCACCACGCCGTGGTACTTATTGAAGACATCGTCCTTGGTGAAGAGCATGACCTCGGCCCGGGCTTCCAGGTCTTCAAGGGCGAGGATGCCGTACATCTCTCCCTTGGCCTTGCTCTTCTTCTGGTGCCAAGAGGCCACCACGCCGCCCACCGTCACTTCGGTGGCGTCGGGCACGCGCTCCAGTTCGGCCAGCGTGTGGGATGCGTAGCGCCGGAGGATCTCCTCCTGTTCCATCAAGGGGTGGCCCGTGAGATAGAAGCCCAGGCTCTCCTTCTCTTTGCCGAATTTGTCGATGTCGTGCCAGGGTTCGCCGTGAAGGTACACGGCGGGGGCCTCTCCCACCTCGTCGCCTCCGAAGAGCGCCACCTGGCCGCGGGCTTTGTCCTCCTGCTCCTTGGCCGCGGCGCCCATGGCCCCGTCCAGGGTCGCCACCAAATCCCACCTGGGCACCCCGAAGGCGTCCATGGCCCCCGACTGGGCGAGGTTTTCCAGGACGCGGCGGTTCACGTGGAACCGGTCCACCTCCCGGCAGAAATGGAACAGGTCCTTGAAGGCCCCCACGCGCCGCCGGGCATCGAGGATGGCTTCTACGGAAGCCAGCCCCACGTTCTTGATGGCGCCCAGGCCGTAGCGGATGGCATCCCCTTCGATGGTGAACCCTTCCTCGCTGCGGTTCACGTCCGGCGGGAGCTGGCGGATCCCCATTTCACGGCACGAGTTCATGTACTTGAGGACTTCGTCCGTGTTGTTCGCCAGAACCGAGAGGGTGGCCGCCATGAAGTGGGTGGGAAAGTGGGCCTTGAGGTAGGCGGTCTGGAACGCCACGAGGGCGTAGGCCGCCGAGTGGGACTTGTTGAACCCGTACCGGCCGAAGGTCTCTATGGCGTCGAAGAGGTCGGCGGCCTTTTTGGCGTCCACCTTGCGCTCCGCGCACCCCTTCATGAACAGCTCCCTCTGGACCTGCATGGACGCCGTGTCCTTCTTGGCGATGGCCTTGCGAAGGATGTCCGCCTGCCCCAAGGTGAAGCCGCCGATCTTGTGGGCGATGAGCATCACCTGCTCTTGATACACGATGACTCCCAGGGTCTCCTTGAGGATCGGCTCCAGCTCCTTGAGGGGCACGGTGGCGTCCTCGCGGCCGTGGGCGCGGGCGATGTACTTGGGGATCATCTTGGCGTCCAGGGGCCCTGGCCGGTAAAGGGCGTTGAGGGCGATGAGGTCTTCGAAGCGCGCGGGCTTGAGCTGGCGGAGGATGTCCTTCATGCCGCCCGACTCGAACTGGAACACGCCGTCCGTGTCGCCCCGGACGAAGAGGTCCATGGTCTTGGCGTCGTCCAAGGGGAGGGTGGACAGATCGGGAGGCTCCAGGCCCGAGCGCCGGATGAGCGCGAGGGTGTCGTTGAGAATGGTGAGGGTCTTGAGGCCCAGGAAGTCCATCTTGAGCAGGCCCAGCGACTCGATCTCGTCCTTGCTGTACTGGGTGGTGATGTCCTCCTTGCCGCCGCTGCCCCGGTGGAGCGGGCAGAACTCGGTGATGGGCTTGGGGGCGATGACGACGCCCGCCGCGTGGGTGGAGGCGTGGCGCGTGAGGCCCTCCAGCCGCTGGGCCACGTCCAGCACCCCCCGAACCTCCGGGTCCGCGTCGTACATGGATTTTAGGGAGAGGGACTCCTTGAGGGCATCCTCGATGGTGACCCCCAGGTCCTCGGGAACGGCCTTGGCGACCCTGTCCACCTTGTCCAGGGGAACGCCCAGCGCCCGGCCCACGTCGCGGATGGCGAGCCGGGCCTTCATTTCGCCGAAGGTGATGATCTGGGCCACGTTGTTCCTGCCGTACTTCTCCGTCACGTAGGAGATGACCTCCGCCCGGCCCCGCATGCAGAAGTCGATGTCGATGTCGGGCATGGAGACCCGCTCGGGGTTCAGGAAGCGTTCGAAGAGGAGGTCGTAGCGGAGCGGGTCGATGTCCGTGATGCCCATGCTGTAGGACACGAAGGAGCCCGCCGCGGAGCCGCGGCCTGGACCCACGGGGATGCCGTGGTCCACGGCGTACCGGATGAAATCCCACACCACCAGGAAGTAGCCCGCCAGGTCCATCTTCTCGATGAGGCCCAGCTCCTCATCCAGCCGTGCCTCGTAGTCTTCCCGCCGCCGGGAGCCGGGGCGCGTGAGGAGCCCCTGGGCCACCCTCCGCTGGTAGCCCTCCCGGGCTACTCTCACGAAGTAGGAGGTGAGGGTTTCCCCTTCGGGCACCTTGAAGACAGGATAGTGCTTGCTCTGGGTGTCGAACCCGAAGTGGCATCGCTTGCCGATGGCCACGGTGTTTTCCAGGGCATCGGGGTGGTCCCCGAAGCGGTCCCACATCTCCGCCGGGCTCTTAAGGTAGTGTTCGGGGCTGTAGGCCATTTTGCCGGACTTCTTGCGCTCCTCCAAGGTGGTCTTCATCTGGATGGCCAGGAGGACGTTGTGGGCGTCGAAATCCTCTTTGCGGAGGAAGTGGACGTCGTTGGTGGCGACGAGGGGAATGCCCGTCTCGCGGTGCAGGTCCAGGATCTGCCGGTTCACCTCCCCCTGCTCGGGGAGTCCCTGGTCCTGCAATTCAAGGAAAAAGTTGCCCTCGCCGAAGATGTCCTTCAACTCAAGGGCCGACCGGAGGGCCTCCTCGGGCTGGCCCCGGAGGATCTTCTGGGGCACCTCCCCGCCCAGGCACGCGGAGAGGGCGATGAGGCCCTCCGAGTGCTGGCGCAGGAGCTCCTTGTCCATGCGGGGCTTGTAGGAGAAGCCCTCCAGGAACGCCGCCGTGCTGAGTTTGCACAGGTTTTTGTAGCCCTTCTCGGTCTCGCACAACAGGACGAGGTGCGTGTAGGGCCGCTTCCCGCCCGGGCTTACGTGGGCCTGGTCGAAGCGGGAACCGTCCGCCACGTAAGCCTCGCAGCCGATGATGGGACGGAGGCCCGCCTTGGTAGCCTTCTTGTAGAACTTCACGGCGCCAAACAGGTTGCCGTGGTCCGTGATGGCCATGGCCGGCGAGCCGTCGGCCTTGGCCTGGCTCACCAGATCGTTCAGGCGGCACGCGCCGTCCAGCAAGGAGTACTGCGTGTGCAGGTGCAGGTGGACGAACTGGCGGCCGGTCATCTCTCGGCTTCCGGCTTCCGAATTCCAAATTCCGAATTCAAAGGGTTACTCCCATTCAATGGTCCCGGGCGGCTTGGAGGTCACGTCGTACACCACGCGGTTCACGCCCCTGACCTCGTTGACGATGCGCGAGGAGACGCGGGCGAGAAACTCGTGGTCGAACCGGAACCAGTCCGCCGTCATATAGTCCTCCGTGGTGACGGCGCGCAGGGCCACCACCCGGTCGTACGTGCGTTCGTCGCCCATGACCCCCACGGAGCGAACGGGCAGGAGCACGGCAAAGGCCTGGGCGACCCGGTCGTACAGGCCCGCAGCCTTGATCTCCTCCAGAAAAACGTGGTCCGCCTCCTGGAGGACTGCCACGTCGTCCCGCAGCACCTCGCCCAGAACGCGGACGGCCAAACCGGGGCCCGGGAAGGGCTGCCGCTTCACGAAGGCTGCCTCCAGGCCCAGGAGGCGCCCCACGGCCCGAACTTCGTCCTTGAACAGGTCGCGCAGGGGTTCCACGACTTCCATGGCCATGCGCTCGGGAAGGCCGCCCACGTTGTGGTGGCTCTTGATGACCTGGGCGGCGCCCGAGACGGCCGCCGACTCGATGCGGTCGGGATAGATGGTCCCCTGGGCGAGGAACGGGACGCGGCCGAGCGCGCGGGCCTCCTCCTCGAACACCTCGATGAAGGTGCGGCCCACGGCTTTGCGCTTCTCCTCCGGGTCGCTCAGGCCCTTGAGGGCGCTGAAGAAACGGTCCGAGGCGTCCACGGCCTTGAGCTTGAGCTGGAATTTGCGGGCGAAGCGGTCCTGCACGAGCCTTGCTTCATCCTTGCGCAGAAGGCCGTGGTCGATGAAGAGCAGGTTGAGATGGTCCCCGATGGCGCGGTGGATGAGCAGGGCCATGACGGAGGAATCGACCCCGCCCGAGATGGCGCAGAGGACCCGCTCCTCGCCCACTTGGGCGCGGATGTCCTCGCAGGCGGACTCCACGAAGGAGGCCATGGTCCAGCCGCCGAGGGCGCCACAGGCCTCGTACAGGAACCGCCTGAGGAGTTCCCGTCCTTGAACCGTGTGGGTTACTTCGGGGTGGAACTGGATGCCGTAGAGACGCCGCGCGGGGTCTTCCAGGGCCGCGAAGGGCGCGTTGGGGGTGAACCCCGCCGCCCTGAATCCGGGAGGCAAAACCTCCACCTTGTCCCCGTGGCTCATCCAGATGGGCTGGGCCGGCGGCATGCCCGCGAAGAGGAGGCAGGACGGCGCTCCGGTGAACTCGGCCGGGCCGTACTCCCGCCGCTCCGAGCGGGCCACGGTCCCACCCAGGACCCACGCCATCCACTGCATGCCGTAGCAGATGCCCAGCACGGGCACGTTTAAGGCCAGAAGCCCCGGATCGGGCCTGGGCGCTCCCCCGGCGTACACCGACTGGGGGCCGCCGGAGAGGATGATGCCCGCGGGACCGAAGGCTCGCATCTCTTCCAGGGTCATGCCCCAGGGCGCCACCTCGCAGTACACCCTCGCCTCGCGCACGCGCCTTGCGATGAGCTGGGTGGTCTGCGAGCCGCAGTCCAGGATGAGAATGCGCTGGCTGTCACGGGTCATCGAAACCTCTGCACGGGGGGAAGTATACCTTGGGAAAGAGGAAGTTGGAATGTGGAATGTGGAATGTGGCATGTGGAATGTGGAATGTGGAATGTGGAATGGCGGATGTTGAAGATCACTGCGGCGATTGCATGTTCTCGGCTTCTTCGACGTTCCCCATTCGGCTTTCGACTTTCGACGTGGTGTTCTCCGCCCATGCCCTGAACCCTTCCAGCATGGCCTCCGGCTCCTTATATCCTTCCAGGCTTCCCCGGAGGGCCGCCGAGCCGGGCATGCCCACGGTGTACTTGCCGAGGAAGGTTTTCATGCGGTGCAGGGCAAGGCCCGGCGGACCCAGGATGAGGAGATCCCTGAAATGGTCATCCATGAGGTCCACCCGGTCCTTCAGCGCCGGCGTCCTGTACGCCCCCGTGGTACGCAGGTCCTCTATCTGACGGAAGATCCACGGGTTCTTCACGGCGGCCCGCCCCACCATGACCCCGTCACACCCGGTCACCCGCCAGAGATCCAAGGCCGCCTCGGGGGTCGTCACGTCTCCGTTCCCCACCACGGGCACGGACACGGAGGCTTTCAATTCCGCGATCCGGTCCCAATCGGCGCGCCCCGAGTAACCCTGCTCTTTCGTGCGCCCGTGAAGGGTGAGACCCGCCACGCCCTCTTCCACGAGGGCTCTGGCCACCTCCACGAAGGTGATCTCCCTCTCGCTCCAGCCCAGGCGCATTTTCACAGTCACGGGCACGCCCGCGGCCCGAACCACGGCGCCGGCCACGGCCGCCGCCAGGCGAGTATCTCTGAGGAGGGCTACGCCGCAGGCGCCCTTGGTGATCTTGTGGGCGGGACACCCCATGTTGATGTCCACGAGGTCGGCGCCCCCGCCCGCACAGCGGCGCGCCGCCTCGGCCATGTGCTCCGGATCGGCCCCGGAGAGCTGGAGGGCCACGGGGTGCTCGCCGGCACCGATGCGCAGGTATTCCTCGGCGCGCATGGTGCCCCGTACCAGGCCCTCGGAGGACAGAAT
The DNA here is from genome assembly GCA_037445535.1 of Acidobacteriota bacterium. GTDB lineage: Bacteria > Acidobacteriota > UBA4820 > UBA4820 > DSQY01 > JAKAJA01. The sequence goes on from JBBIKI010000003.1 coordinate 8,293, forward strand.
CTCAGAGACAACCAGCCCCACGCCGCCGCACCGCCGGACGACCCTGCGGAAGGTGTGGTCCGTGAGGCCCGCCATGGGCGCCAGCACCAGTGCGGGAGCGATGGTCACGTTCCCCGCGCGGTAGCTACTGGGATAAGGGCTGTTAGCTGTTAGCTGTTGGCTGTTGGCCAAGAGTGAGTCACCCTCCCGCACGTCCGGTGTTGTTGCTCTTTATTCTTGAGCCGAGAGCTAACGGCCGAGAACGCGGAAGAATTCTGCTTCTCGGCCCTTGGGAACCGGCCGCCGGGCTTCCTGGAGAACTTCGACACGGCGCGGGGGCTCTTCCTCATCACCGAGGATCGTCAGAACGTCCCCGGCCTTGACGTCCCTCCCGGCCTTGGCGGGATGGCCGTTGAGGAGCACCCCGCCTTCGGCGGCGGTGTCTTTGGCCACGGTCCGCCGCTTGATGAGGCGGGTGTTTTTGAGAAAGACGTCCAGTCGCATAGGGGCGAGCGATTAGGCAGAGATCAACGGGCCGCGGAGATCATTTCGCGTCTCGCGTCTCGCGTCTCGCGTCTCGCGTCTCGCGTCTCGCGTCTCGCGTCTCGCATTCGGCCTTTCCTACAAGTACTTCGGATTGATCCTGACGTAGTTCTGGGCCTTGAGCTCGTCGATGTATTTCTTGTACTCCTTCTGGAACTTCTCTTCTTTCAAGGCCTCGATGATCGCCTCACGGGACTTGTCGAGCGAGGGTACCTGCGGTTCCTTGGCGGCCTCCACCCGAAAGATGTACCACCCCGCGTCGGTGGGGATGAGTTCGCTCAGTTGGCCCGCCTTCAAGGGAAAGACGGCCTTGGCGATGGCGGGGCTGAGGTCGCCCTCGGAGAACCACCCGGCCTCGCCTTTGGACGACTTGGAGAAGGACTGGGAGTACTGGGCGGCCAAATCGCCGAAGGGTTTGCCCGCGGCCACCTCCTGCCGGATCTTCGCGGCCAGGGCCTCGGCTTCCTGCTGGGTGTGCCCCTGCTTGAGGATGAGGATCTCCTGGAGCTGAACCTGGGGCTTGCCGGCGAGATCGGCTTTGTGGGCATCATAGTAGGCCTTGATTTCGTCCGTGGTGATGCTGATCTTGCTCCGGATTTCCCGGCTTTTCATGAACTCGGGAACGTAGATGAGCATGACCTGCTTGCGGAAGTCCTCCATGGTCATGTTCTCGCTCTGCAGCGCCTTGGCCAGGTCTTCCTTGGTGGCCAAATTGTTCTCTTTCATGAAGTTGTCGATCTGGCCGTCCACGATGGCGTCGACCTGGTAGAGCTGCTTGGCTTTTTCGATGAGGAGCAGCTCGTCCTCCATCTGCTCCAGGAGCATCTGGGGAACTTCCTTGAGGCGCTTGTCCAGATCGGGGCCCTTGTACTCCCGCTTCATGCCCTCGATGGTGCTTTTGAGGCGCTTGTCGTACTCGCTTTTGGTGACGATCGAGTCGTTGACCTTGACGACGATCTCCTCCACCACCGCGGCCTTGGGGGCTAGGGGGTGAGCCAGGAGCAGCGCCGCGAGGCCGAGATATGCCAACCCTTTCATGGGGTCTCCTTCTGATAGGCAAAGGGCAGTTTAGACCAAAATACCACCGTACGGAAGCGGCGGTGCAAATCGGCCAGGTAGCGGGCTTTGAGCTCCTCCCTCCGTTCGTCCGAGAGCCTCAGGCGGATCTCGGGCGCCACCTCGTCCTCGGGCAAAAGGTAGGTCTCATGCCGCCCCTCCACCAAGAGGATCTGGTAGGAGGAGCCGCTCAGTCTCAGGGGTGCCGTAGGCGCGCCGGTCTTGGCCTCGTCTATCACGGGCTTGAGGTAATCGGGCAGCTCGCTGTACTGGAAATACTGGAGGGCGCCCCGGTCGGGGGACAGGGAGTAGAGGCGGGCCACGTCCACGAAGGAATGGCCCCGCCGCAGGAGGGCCTCGGCGTCGCCGGCCTGGGTGGAGCCGGGAAGAAGCATCTGCCTGAGAAGGACGCCAGGGCCGCGCTGGAATTCGTCCCGGTGGTCCCGGTAGTAGGCTTCGATCTCCCGATCGGAGACCTCAGCCTTGGCGTAAACCCTCTCGTCGAGGGTGCTGTCCACCACATTCTCCCGGGCTTGGGGATCAGAGAGGTCTCCCAGCGGCCGGGGAGGCTCGCCGGAGGGCTCAGGGGCGCGGTCGTTCAGGACCAGGAGGGCGTCCACCAGGTCGTCCCACACCCGGCTCTGGACCCAGGGATCTTGCGTCGTGTCCGCTTGGTTATAGGCGGCGGCGGCCGTCAAGTCCGCCCGCGTGATTTCGTAGCACCCCACCACCGCCAGGACGTTCGGGTCCTTCTTCAGGCGCGCCACGGGGTCCCTGGTGCAGGCCGACAGCATGGCGAGCGGCAGGAGGGCCGCCACAAGCAGCCGCTTCACGCGGGGGCTCCCTCGGGCGCCGCGGCATGGAGGAGGCGGCTCAGGAGCTTCAAGGGGTCTTCCCCTCCCTCCAGCACGAGGTCGAGAGATCCGCTAGGCGCAAGGCGCACCCCTTTCCGCTGCGAGAGAAAGCCCACGAGCCCCGAGGTGTTGAGGGGAGCTTCCGGGTCGAAGGCAAGGACGAGGCGGTCGTCCTTGCGGGCCATGCTTCTGATGGCGAGTCGTTCGGCCTGGAGGCGAAGGCGGACCGCCTCCAGCATCTTGGACACCACGGGCGGCGCGGGCCCGAAGCGGTCCGACAGATCGGAGGCGACCCGGGCCACGTCGGTGGCGCCCGCCGCCATGGAGAGGTCACGGTAGAAGGCTAGGCGAAGGTTTTGGTCCTCGATGTAGTCCGCCGGAATGGCCAGGTCCATGCCCAGGTTCATCTCGCATCGCACGGGAGCAAGGACCGGCTCCCCCTTGGCCTCCGCCACGGCCTCCTCCAGGAGCCTTAGGTAGAGGTCGAAGCCCACTGCCTCGATGTGGCCCGACTGTTCCGCCCCCAGCAGGTTCCCCGCGCCCCGGAGCTCCAGATCCACGGCGGCCACCCGGAAGCCCGCCCCCAGCTCGGAGAATTCCTGAAGGGTCTCGAGGCGCTTCTCGGCGTCGGGCCGGAGGACGAGGCCATCGGGCACGAGGAGGTAGGCGTAGGCGGGCACGTCGGAGCGCCCGATGCGCCCCCGGAGCTGGTAGAGCTGGCAGAGCCCGAAAGCGTGGGCATTGTTCACGATGAGGGTGTTGGCCCGGCTCAGGTCCACGCCGTTCTCGATGATAGTGGTGCAGACGAGCACGTCGTAGCGGCCGTGGAAGAAGGCCAGCATGACCTCCTCCAGGGCCCGCTCGCCCATCTGCCCGTGGGCGATGGTGACCCGCGCCTCGGGGACCCACTCCTGGATGCGCCGGGCGGCGGCGGCGATGGTCTCCACCTGGTTGTGCACGTAATAGACCTGTCCGCCCCTGCCCAGCTCCCTCCGGATGGCGCTTTGAATGAGTTCTTTGTCGAAGGCATGGACGCTGGTCTGGATGGCCAGGCGGTCCTTGGGCGGGGTCTGGATGAGGGACATATCGAGGATGCCGCTCAGGCCCATCTGAAGCGTCCGGGGAATGGGGGTGGCCGTGAGGGTGAGGACGTCCACGTGCGTTTTGAGCTGCTTGATCTTCTCTTTGTGGGTCACGCCGAAACGCTGTTCCTCGTCCACCACGAGCAGGCCCAGATTTGGTGGCCTGACGTCTTTGGACAGGAGCCTGTGGGTCCCCACGAGGATGTCCACTTTCCCCAGGTTGGCCAGGGCCACGGCCTCCTTTTGCTCCTTGGGTGGCACGAAGCGGGACAGCATCCTCACGGTCACGGGAAAGGGAGCGAAGCGCTCGGACACCCGCTCCATGTGCTGGAGGGCCAGGACGGTGGTGGGGCACAGCACCATGACCTGTTTGCCGTCCTGGATGGCCTTGAAGGACGCCCGCAGCGCCACCTCCGTCTTGCCGAAGCCCACGTCGCCGCAGACGAGGCGGTCCATGGGCTTGGGCGATTCCATGTCGCGCTTGATGTCCTCCACGGCCCGGGCCTGGTCCGGCGTGAGGTCGAAGGGGAACTGCCCTTCGAACTCACCCTGCCAGTCCGTGTCGGGACCGTAGGTCCACCCCTCCACGGTCCGCCGCCGGGCGTAGAGTTTGAGCAGGTCTCCGGCGATCTCCCGGACGGCCTTCCTGACTTTCTCCTTGGCTTTCCTCCACGCGGGTCCCCCCAGCCGGTCCAAGGGGGGCGCGTGTCCCTCCGGGCCCACGTACTTCTGGATGAGATCCATGCGCTGGACGGGGACGAGGAGGCGGCTCCCGCCGCCGTACGTGAGGACCAGATAATCCTCCCGGATGCCCTCGCGCACCAGCGTTTCGATGCCCTGAAAGAGCCCCACGCCGTGGTCCACGTGGACCACGGGCATGCCCGGCTTGAGGTCCCGCAGGCCCGAGAAGAAGGCCTCCCGGTGCTGGACGCGCGCCTCGGGAAGGGCCGCCCGTCCGCGGCCGAAGAGCTCCCGCTCGGTCACCGCCAACCAGCGCTGGCCCGGGAAGAGGACCCCTTCCTCCGCGGGGACGAGGGCCGCGTAGAAACCGGGAGGCAGATCCTGCCCGGCGGGTGCCTCGCGGAGGACCGGAAGGCCGTCAGCCAAAGCCACTTCGGCGAGCCGGTCCAGGGTGCCCTGCCCCTGGAGGAGGGCGATGCAGCGGTACCCGTGGTCCACCCGCTCCTTGATGTAGGCCAGGAATTTGTAAGGCTCGCCCGGGAACACGGGAGGCCGTTCGCTCGAGGACGCGCTCCCCGTATCCGATCCCATCCGCAGGGTACGGGGATCCCGCGAGAGGGCCTCCAGGGAGGAGCAGGCCATGAAGAGGCGCTCGGGGGCGAGAAAGGCGGGACGGCGGTGGGCGCGGTGGCTCTCGGCCCACTGATCCAAGGCGGCCTTGGCCTGCTGCACGCACGCCTCGGGCTCCACGAGGGTCCAGGATGCACCCCCCATGAAGTCCGTGAGCGCGCCGTAGAATTCTTGGTCCTGGCGCACCTCCGTATCGTACGTGGGGTAGGCCCCGATCTGGCCCAGTCCCTCCAGCCGGATCTCTCCGAACTCCTCTTCCCCGGCCAGGGTGGATTTGAGCCGTTCCTGGAGCGCCTCATCGCGCACGGCTTCGGACAAGGGAGGAACGAGAACGGGACGTCCCACGGCCCCCAGTGAGTGCTGGGAAGAGGGATCGAAAAACCTCATGGACTCGATGTCGTCGCCGAAGAGCTCAAGGCGAACGGGCAGCGTCTCGGAAGGGGAAAAGACGTCCAAGACACCCCCGCGGAACGCCACTTCGCCCGGCTCTCCCACCATGTCCGACTGCCTGTAGCCCATTTTCCAGAGGGCCGAGCGGAAACCGCGCCGGTCCAGGGGGCGCCCCTCCTCGAGGAGAAGGAGATAGCCCGCCCACCAGCCCCGCCTTGGAACCTTCCACAAGAACGACGGCGCGCTCGCCAGGAGGGCCCCGCGGGGGGAGAGGGCGAAGGAGCCGAGGGTTTCGGCCCGCTCCAGGAGGATGCCGGGGTGGTTCGGGAGGCCCTCGTAGGGATCGGCGTCTGGAGCGGGGAGGAGGGAGGGCGCCGGGCGCGCTCCGAACACGGCCGACAGGAACGCGTGGAGTTTCTTGGCCGAGGCTTCCGAGGGAACCAGCACGCCCGCGGGGGTTTCGCGGCTCGCCAGGTGGGCCGCCAGGGCGTAGGGCAAGCCGCCGCCTTTGGCGGAGGCGCACCCCTGGGCGCCGCCGAGGCTGCCGTACAGCTCCGAGAGAAAGCGCTCCAGGAGTCGGTTCACCGAGTGCCGCCCCCCTGGCGATGGAGGAGGCCGCTGGTGGAACGGCCCGGCACGACGGGGATGGTCACCACGCGCCCTCCCCGGCTCTCCACCAACTCCCGGCCCACGATGGCCTCCAAGGCCCAGTCCCCGCCCTTGACGAGCACGTCCGGGAGGGCGACCCGAAGGAGGCTCAGGGGCGTGTCTTCGCCGAAGACCGCCACCGCGTCCACGGCGGACAGGGCGGCCAGGATCTCCCCCCGCTCCGCCTCGGGCGTGACGGGACGTCCCGGCCCCTTCAGGCGCCGCACGGAAGCGTCCGAGTTGAGTCCCACCACCAGGATGTCGCCGAGGGACCGGGCCTGGTTGAGATAGCGCACGTGGCCCGCATGGAGCAGGTCAAAGCACCCGTTCGTGAAGACAACCCGCAGGCCGCCCTCGCGCCACCCTGCCCTCAAGGCTGCAAGCTCTTCCCAGCCCACCACTCGGCCCACGCTCACCTCCCGAACCTCAGGGCTTCCACTCGCTGTTGCACCCCCGGGAGGACCTTGTCCATGACCGACTTGAGGGGGACGGCTCGGCCTCCCTGGACGATGCAGATCTGGAAGGGTTGGACCACGTCACCGTGGGCGTCGAAGCTCGTGAGCCCCGAGGCTCCTGGGTAGTTCCGGAGGGCCAGAAGTCCCGCGCGGATGGCCTCGGCCCCCAGGCCGCCCTTGCTCATGACCTCGGCCAGGATCCTCACGGCGTCGTAGGCGTGCGCGGCGTAAATGTCCGCCTCCTTGCCGTATTTCGCCGCGTAGGCGGAGGCGAATTCGGAGGCCGCCGGGTTGCTCCCTTCGGGATCGTAGGCGGGCCGGGCGAAGAGGATCCCGTCAAAGGCCGCCCTCGTCCCCTTGAGGAGGGTGCCCTCGGCCAGGGCGCTCACGGAAAGCACGGGAGGCCTCGGGTCCCGAGCGCGCAGCGCCGCGAGGATGGGTGCCGCGTCCTCCCCGTATCCCGCGACGAAGACCACTTGGCAGTGCTCCAGCCCCGCGGCGGCATCCGTCATGATTTCTGATGGGGCCTGGCCCCGCTGAAAGCGGACGGTTTCGCACGAGCGGCCTTCCTTGCAAAACCGCTGGCTGAACACGCCTCCGATGCCCGCCGCGTAAGGATTGCGTTCTGACAGCACGAGGGCTTGGGTGGCGTGGAGGGTATACGCCGCGAAGTCCGCCATGGTCCGGCCCTCGATTTCGTCCGAGGGCCAATTTCGGAAAACGAACCCCCCGGCCTCCGTGATCTGGGGGGCCGAAGCGGAGGGTGAGAAGAGAATTCTGCGGAACCGCTCCGCGACGGGTGCCATGGCCAGCGCCTCGCCCGTGGTACAGCCTCCCACCACCGCGGGTACGTGGTCCCGCTCCACCAGTTCCTGAAAGGCCTCGGCGGCGCGCCCTTCGGACGAGGCCGAATCCTTGACGAGGATCTCCAGCCGGCGGCCATCGATGCCGCCCGAAGCGTTCACAAGCTGCGCGGCCAGGAGGGCGCCGCGCTCCATGCTGGTGCCATAGCGGGCGTAGGCCCCCGTGAGGGGCAGCACCGCCCCCAGCTTCACGGGCCGGAGAGAGCAAGCCGCCAAGGCCAGGAGCGCCGCCGTGGCCAGCGCGATCCAAGCCGCCCACGGGCGCCCCATGCCTCCCCTTCGTCTCATGGTTCCTCCAAATGGTTTATGGTATCGGTCCCCTTCGTTCGCGGTCAAGGTGCACGGCCGGCCGAGCCGGGGTTCAAGGCGCATTCGAGCCTATTTCACCTGAGCGAAACACGTACGAGGGCTGTGGTACGATACGTGAAGGGAGGTAAGGTCATGGGTCTCCTTCGAACGATTGCGGCGCTGGCGTTCACGGTTCTCTTCCCCTGGGCCCTGCTGGCCGAGAGCCCCAACCTGGTGCTCATCAGCCTGGACACCTTCAGGGCGGACCGCCTGGCGCCGTGGGGCGGGCCCGCGGATCTGGCCCCCAACCTGAACGGGCTCGCCGCCAAGGGGACCGCCTTCACGGACTGCTTTGCCCCCGCCCCCGAAACCCTCCCCTCCCACGCCACCATGCTCACCGGCGCCGAACCCCCCGTCACAAGCCTGCGGAGCAACGGCCTGGGCCGTCTGAACCCCCAGGTGCGCACCCTCGCCGAGGCTCTTTCGGCCAGGGGGTATACCACGGCCGCGGTGGTTTCGAGCACCGTCCTGGCCTCGCGGTACGGCCTCGGCCGCGGTTTTGGGACCTACGACGACGCCCTGGGCTTGGCCGGTTCCCGGCCGGCGGGGGAAGTGACGGATCGTGCCGTGGCCTTCCTCAAGGTCCCGCGCCAGGGGCCGGTCTTCCTCTGGGCCCATTACTTTGATGCCCACTTCCCTTACCGCGCCCCCGAGGCCTTTCTCAAGCAGGCCAAGGGCGCAGCCTACGATGCCGCCTGCGCGTACGTGGATTCGGAGGTGGGGCGCCTTCTGAAGGCCCTTCCGCCCAACACCTTGGTGGCGGTGGTCTCGGACCACGGCGAGGCGCTGGGCGACCACGGCGAGCCCACCCACGGCGTATTCCTCTTCCAGCCCACGGTACGAGTGGTCTGCCTCCTCTACGGACCGGGGATCCTTCAGGCGAAGACGGTCAGCACGCCCTGTTCTCTCGCGGACCTCGCGCGCACCTTCGGAAAGGCCGCCGGTGTCCCCGCGGAGGCCTTGGATACCCGGGGGGAGGACTTGGCCACATTGTCCCGAGAAGCTTCGCCCGCCGGGCGGGCGTTCCCCCTGGAGGCATGGCTCCCCTTCGCCCAGTTCCGGTGGCGCCCGCTCACGGGCGTAACAGACGGGAGGTTCAAGTGGGTCCGCGGCAAAGCCGACCACCTGTACGACCTGTCCTCCGATCCGGGCGAAACCCGCGATCTGGCCGCCGCCCCTCCCGCCGGAGCCCTGGCGCTTAAAGCCAAACTGCCGGACCTGCCCGCCGAGCCTCCCTCGGGAGCCCAGGTGGACCCCTCCCTGCGTGGATTGGGGTACGCACCCGTGCCGGGGGGACATCTGGATTTGGCCCGGCTTCCCGACCCCTACGGCCGGGTCAAGGTCCTCCAAGACATAGACCAAGCCAGGCTCGATCGCGTGACCGGGAAGGTGGAGGAGGCCTTGCAGCGTCTGAAGGACTCCACGGACCAGGATCCGGGCGATCCCACGGCCTGGTTCGAGTACGGCGAGACCCTGCGGCAGGCGGGCCGCGCCGAGGCGGCCGTGAAGGCCCTTGATCATGCCGTCGCGGCGGCCCCCGAAATGGCCGAGGCCTGGACGTCCCGGGGCCATGCCCTCGTGACCCTCGAGAAGCCCGGCGAGGCGGCCACGTGCTACGAGAAAGCCCTGAACCTCCAGCCTGGCTACACGGGCGCCTTGAACCCGCTGGCCGCGTACTACCTGGACCAGAACCAGCCCGGCAGAGCCGTGCCCCTCCTGGACCGGGCCGTGGACACGGGCATCGCGGACAGCAACACCTACCTCCTGCGGGGCCGGGTGCGCCTGGTCCAGAGCAGGCCCGCGGAGGCGGCCAGGGATTTCGAGGCGGCTCTCCGTTTGAGCTCCCGTCCCGACCAGACCCTGAAGGGAGAGGCCGACATCTATATGGTCAGAAAGCGCTACGAGGAGGGCCTCAGGCTTTACAACGAGGGGGTGCGCCTCTACCCCGCCTACGCCCCCAACTATCTCACGCTGGGGAGCTACTACCTCCAGGCGGAACAGCCTGAGCGCGCCTACCCTTTATTCAAGCGGGCCCTGGCCTGTGGCCTGGATCCCAAAACCCGCGCCCACGTGGAGGAGATCGTCAAGGGTTTGGAGGGGGTCATGTCTGAGGGGGAGGGTCCCAGGCCCTGACCAGCCGATGGGAGATCAGGACCCTCGAAGGGCCGCCAGAAAGGCGTCGGGATCGTCGGGGCTGATGAGGAGGACGTACCCCTTCCGGGTGGGGATGTACACGGCCCTGGATTTGTCCGTCAAAAAGAGAAGAGCCTTGTCGCCGTTCTTCAGCCTGAACCACCCCGACTGGTATCCCGGGACGCCGATGCCGTTGGTCTTCAGAGAAGGCCGGAACTCGGGCGCCGCCTCCAAGCTCACCCGGCGGGCCCTTTCCACGGCCAGATCGGATACGGGGACGGTGCGGGCGTAAAACCCGCCTTTGATCACCAGAGATCCCGCCGATAGGCCGAAGCTCGTGTGGCGGGCCGCATAGAGCGACCATCCCAGCAAGACCAGGGTCCCTATCACCAGGAGGCCCGTCAAACCCATGACGCCCCACAACCATCCCAGCGACGTACCGGAAACTTGAGCCATGGTGAACGCCTTGGGTTCCATGGAGGATCCTCCTCTCAGTCGCTGAACCCGATCTTGCGCGTCGTTTCGTGGTCCAGAAACTGCTGGAGCCCCTCCTCGTAGGAGTCCTTCACGACCGTGAAGACGTGCTCCAGAAATTCGGCCATGTCTTGGGGGAACCCGGGCCGGATGACAAAGTCCACCTCGTCCTGAACCAGCCGGACGTCAAAAGCCTCCTCCCGGTGCTTCACGAGAAGCTTCAGAAGGACCGCCTGGGGCGGGCACCCGCCGGCGGGATCCCCGAGGGTCAGCACCACGCCGAGGTGCCAGTAGGCGTCCTCCTCCAGGTGCATGGCGCCGCCCAGAGGATAGACGGCCTCGGGGTCGGGCTCCTTGTTCACGGGGACGAAGGCCACTTGCCCCTCGGGGATTTCCAGATAACGCATCAACGCTTGAATAAGGCTCTGGGTGAAGGTGAAGCTGGCCTCGCGGTAATCCATGTACGCCTTGCGGGATACCGCATAGGCTTGGCAGAGCTCCTGATACTTGGACATGCTGAAGCCTCCTGGTTGGAACGCGGCCGGGGGGCGCCTGGAGTTCATATCCCCAGGCCGCTGAGTGCGTCCATGACCCTGGCGATGATGTAGGCCAGGTCCGGGTGGCTCCCTTCAAAATGGGCCACCTCCTCCGAAAGGCGATGGCCGAAGGACCTGTGGGCTTGGGCCCATTCCTCCTCCTCGCCCTCCAGGAGGGAACTCGTCTCCCGCGCCAGCGCCTCGAGCCGCTCCCGCGTATCGTCGTCCTCGGCGGGAGCCCGTTTGAGCGCCTCCCGGAGCTGCTCCAGGATGACCCGCAAGCGCTCCCGCTCCTCCGATGGAATCGAACCGTTCGTCATGGCGCCTTCTCCTCCCGAACAGTGTAGCGTCCTTCACCCCAGTCGCGGCGGGCGGATCGCACGGCGGCGCTCTCGCTCGTGACGCACGGGGGCGCCTCGCGGCGGGAGCGGCCGAGAGAGTATGGTACCACGCACCGGTGCAGCGGACGCCCTGGCGGGCTGCCAAGCATGGAGGCCGCAGGCGGCCACTTGTTCAGAGGCGAAGAGGCCCGTCTGGGAACCCCTTCAGGCGATCGGAGGACCCCCGCCGGCCCGCTCCCCGCGGGGGCGGACGCGATGATCCCGAACCGTACCCTGCTCCTCTTCGGGCAGGGTGAGAGGAACGCGTTCGTCGCGGCCGTGCTTCTGGCGATGCCCGTGGCGGTGCTCGAACTTGTGTCCGTGTTTGTGGGAGCCGTTCATGCGGGGCCTCCTCTCACAGGTAAGCTTCGCAACCGTGCCGGTCCGGGGTCTATTCCTGGCCCGCGGCACCGCCGTGTGGGCTACAATGAACGGGACGAGGTGAAGATGGGCCGGCCTTACCACCTGGCCATCGTGGCGGGAGAGCATTCGGGAGACACCCACGGAGGCAATCTGGTGAAGGCTTTCGCGGGCCTTGCACCGGGGTCGCGCTGGTTCGGCGCGGGGGGGCCTGTCCTTGCCTCCGCGGGCGCGGAGGTCATCGTGCCCATGGAAGAGCTGGCCGTGGTGGGCATCGCCGAGGTTCTCACCCACCTCCCCCACCTCTGGCGTGAGATGGGCCGGCTCAAGGCCGCTCTCCGGGAACGCCGGCCCCATGCCCTGGTCCTCGTGGACTTCCCCGACTTCAACTTCCGTTTGGCCCGCTACGCCAAGGGCTTGGGGATACCCGTCGTCTATTACATCACGCCCCAGGTGTGGGCTTGGAGACAACGCCGCACTCGGTTTCTCAAGGCGAACGTTGACCGGGCCCTGGTCATTTTCCCTTTCGAGGAAACGTTCCTGCGCGGCTACGGGGTGAACGCCACGTTCGTGGGCCATCCCCTGGTGGACACGGCCCATCCAGGCTCCTCGCTCGATCAGTTTCTCTCGCGGCAAACCCTGGACCCCCGAGCCCTTCGCATCGCCCTCCTTCCGGGCAGCCGCTCCTCCGAGGTGAGGCGAAATTTGCCGCCCCTCATGGAGGCCGCCGGCCTCATCGTTCGGAGCCATCCCGGTGCGGTCGTGATGGTGCCCTGGGCTTCAGGACTGCCCGAGCACCTCAAGGCCCTCGGCGCGAACTCGCCCGTGCGGTGGGTGCCGGCAGAATACGCCGACGTCCTGGGCCACGCCCACGCCGCGGCCGTGGCTTCGGGCACGGCCACCCTGGAGGCGGCCCTTATGAGCGTGCCCCAGGTCATCGTCTACCGGCTCAAGCCGCTGAGCTACGCCATCGGAAAGCGCTTGGTCAGGCTTTCACATGTGGGCTTGCCCAACGTGGTGCTGGGGGAGGCGGCCATTCCCGAGCTGATCCAGGCCGAGTTCACGGGGGAGAGGGTGGCGGAGGAGGTGAACCGCCTGCTTGCGGACATGAATGGCGCCAAGGCGAGGGCCGAAGTCTTGGCCACGCGCATCAAAACGGCACTCGGACAAGGCAACGCCTCGTCCCGGGCCGCTTCCGAACTTCTCAGATGTTTGGAGGGATGGAGGGCTGAACCCCAGGCTTGAGTTTCTTCCCGGCTCTCCGGTTCTCCGGATGGCCGGCTCTATCCCTTGATCAGCCCGCCTTCACGACCTTGCCGGCCTTGATGCACTTGGTGCAAACGCGCATGGTCCTTGTCTGGCCGTTCACGTTGGCACGGACGGACTGAAGGTTGGGGAGCCAGCGCCGCTTGGTCAGGTTGTGAGCGTGGCTCACGTTGTTCCCGGTGCTGGGCTTCTTCCCGCAGATCTCACACTCTCTGGCCATGGTGAAGCTCCTTCCGCGAACGGGTAATATACCACAAGAATCCTCTGTTTGCAATGGCGGGTGGGCGGCGGGTGGCGGCGGGTGGGAGTCTGGGCGAGGGGGCGAACCCGCGCTCATGGAAAGAACGGCCCCGCGTCTACCCAGAGCCCGCCATTGGGGCTAGACTTACGAGGTGGAGCAAGGAGCCGGAGCATGAACAACCGAGCCGAACAGCTCGTGGATCTCCTTCAGGAGCGCATCCTGGTCATGGACGGCGCCACGGGGACGGCCCTGCAAGGGCGTAACCTCACGGCGGAGGACTTCGGCGGCCCCCGCCTGGAGGGTTGCAACGAGGCCCTGGTCCTGCACCGTCCCGACGTGGTTCGCTCCGTTCACGACGCCTACCTCGAAGCCGGCGCTCACATGGTGGAGACCGACACCTTTGGAGGCACGCCGCTGGTGCTCGCCGAATATGGACTGGCTCATGAGGCCTTCGAGATCAACCGGCGGGCCGCGCGCATCGCACGCGAGGCCTGCGCGGCATGGTCAACCCCGGCCCGGCCCCGTTTCACCGCCGGGTCCATGGGGCCCACCACCAAGGCCATTTCCGTCACGGGCGGGGCCACCTTCGCGGAGATGGTGGAGCACTATCGCGTGCAGGCCCTGGGATTGCTAGAAGGCGGCGCCGACGTGCTCCTGCTGGAGACCGTACAGGACACGCGCAACCTCAAGGCCGGCCTCCTGGCCGTGCGCCGGGCCATGGAAGAGACGGGTCTGGACGTCCCCCTCATGGTTTCGGCCACCATCGAGATGCCGGGCACCATGCTCGCCGGCCAGACTATCGAGGCCCTCTACGCCTCGGTCATGCACGTGCCCCTGCTCTGTGTGGGGCTGAACTGCGCTACGGGGCCCCAGTTCATGGCAAGCCACCTCCGCGCCCTTTCGGCCATGGCCAAAACCCGGGTCTCCTGTTATCCCAACGCCGGACTGCCCGATGAGGAAGGCGCGTATCCCGAGACCCCAGCCTCCTTGGCCGGCCAGCTCGCGCGGTTCGCGGAACAGGGCTGGCTCAACGTGGCGGGCGGATGCTGCGGCACGGCGCCGGCCCACATCCGGGCTCTCGCGCAGGCTCTGGAGCCCATGAAGCCCCGCCGGGTGCCCGATCACCACCGCACGTTCCTCTCGGGCATCGACTTCCTGGAGGTGGAGCAGGAGAACCGCCCCATCCTCGTGGGGGAGCGCACCAACGTCCTGGGCAGCCGGGGCTTCAAGGCCCGCATCGCCGCGGGCGACTTCGAGGGGGCCGCCGAGGTGGGCCGGTCCCAGATCAGGGCGGGCGCCCACGTGATGGACGTGTGCCTCCAAGATCCGGACCGGGACGAGATGGCCGGCATGGCCGCCTTCCTCGGCCGGGCCTCCAGGATGATCCGCGCGCCCCTGATGATCGACTCCACGAACCCCGCCGTCATCGAGCTGGCCCTCACCTTCTGCCAGGGCAAGGCCATCATCAACTCCGTGAACCTGGAGGACGGGGAGGGACGATTCCAGCGCGTCGTGCCCCTGGCCAGAACCTACGGGGCCGCGCTCGTGGTGGGCACCATCGACGAGAACCCCGTGCAGGGCATGGCCCTCACCCGAGAGCGCAAGCTCGCCATCGCCCGGCGGTCTTTCGATCTCCTCACGGACAAGTACGGCGTGCCTCCTGAGGACCTGATCTTCGATCCCCTCGTGTTTCCCTGCGGCACGGGGGACGGCTCCTACCGGGGCAGCGCCGCGGAAACCATCGAGGGCGTGCGCCTCATCAAGGCGGCCTTTCCCGATTCAAGGACCCTTCTGGGCATCTCCAACGTGAGCTTCGGCTTGCCCGAAGCGGGCCGGGAGGTTCTGAACAGCGTCTTTCTCTACCATGCCACCCGGGCGGGCCTGGACTTCGCCATCGTCAACACGGAAAGGATTCAGCGTTACCCCTCGATCCCCGAGGAGGAGCGCCGCCTGGCGGAACATCTTCTCTTCGACCAAGGCCCAGACCCGCTGGGAGCCTTCAGCGCCCATTTCAAAGGCAAGAAGGGCCCTGCCAAGACCCCGAAGCCCATGGGAACGGCCCTCGACCGTCTTCCCGGCTACATCGTGGAAGGCACCAAGGAGGGGCTCGCCGAGGATCTGGATGAGGTGCTCAAGAACGGCGCGGCCCCCCTGGACATTATCAACGGCCCGCTCATGAAAGGCATGGCCGAGGTGGGGCGGCTCTTCAACGCCAACGAACTCATCGTGGCCGAGGTCCTCCAGTCGGCGGAGGCCATGAAAGCCGCCGTGTCCCACCTGGAGCAGCACATGGACCGGGCCTCGGACGCGGGCAAGGGGAAGGTGCTCCTGGCCACCGTCAAGGGGGACGTGCACGACATCGGCAAGAACCTCGTGGACATCATTTTCTCCAACAACGGCTACCGGGTCGTCAACTTGGGCATCAAAGTACCCCCCGAGCGGCTCGCGGCGGCCTTCGCCGAGCACCGGCCGGGCGTCATCGGCCTCAGCGGCCTCCTGGTCAAGAGCGCCCAACAGATGGTCACCACGGCCCAGGACCTCACGGCGGCGGGCGTCCTTTGCCCCATGCTCGTGGGGGGAGCGGCCCTCACCCAGAAGTTCACGGACCTGAAGATCGCTCCCGCCTACGGCGGCTTCGTGGACTACGCCAAGGACGCCATGGCAGGGCTGAGCCTCCTCCTTCGCATCACCGATCCGGAGGCCCTGGCCAAGCTGAAGGAGGAAACCGCCGCCCGGCGCGCCGCGCTGGCCCCACCCCCTTCGGATCCCTCGGAAGAACTCCTGGAGCCCCCGCCGGTGAGAAGCCCGCGCATCGAAGTCCTGCCGGCCCTCCCTCCGCCGGACGCGGCCGAACACCTCATGGAGTCGCTGGACCTCGCCGAGGTCTGGAGCTACATCAACGAGCAGATGCTCTACGGAAGGCACCTGGGCTTGCGGGGAAGCTTCCGCAAGCTGAAGGAGGAGGGCAACCCCAAGGCGGAAGAGCTTGAGGAGGTCGTCCGGGACATCCAGGGCCGGGGATGGATCAAGGCCAAGGGCCTCTGCCGCTTCTACGAGGCCGCCTCCGAAGGAAACCAAATCCACCTGGTTGAGGAGGGGCGCCCCGTGGCCACCTTCACCTTCCCGCGCCAGCGCACGGGCGACCGTGAATGCCTCGCCGACCTGGTCCGTCCCCTCTCCCAAGGCGGCGGCGATTCGGTGGCCCTCTTCGTCACCACCGCGGGGGAGGGAGTGCGAGAACGAGCCGAGGCGCTGAAGGCCGAGGGCCGGTACCTCCTGTGCCACGCCCTCCAGGCGCTCGCCTTGGAGACGGCGGAGGCGGCGGCCGAATGGCTCCACCGACGGATCCGCGAGCAGTGGGGTTTTCCCGACCCCGTTGAAATGTCCATGCTGGACCGGTTTCAGGCCAGGTACCGGGGCAAGCGCTACAGCTTCGGTTACCCCGCCTGCCCCGATCTTTCCGCCCAGGGGCCCCTCTTCGCCCTCCTCAAGCCGGAGCGCCTGGGCGTCCGCCTCACGGAGGGCTTCATGATGGACCCCGAGGCCTCCGTGTCGGCCATCGTCGTGCACCATCCCCAGGCACGCTACTTCGGCGCGTAACACCAAAGTACGTGAGTAGGCGAGTTGGCAAAGACAGTGGGTTTGAAGAGTTAGGAGCCGAGATAATGGGTGCTTTGCCTACCCTGATCACCTCATTCCCTACTCCCCTGCGCACGACCCGCGAAGCATGTCTTCGGAGAATTCCATGACCAAGCGCCAAGCCCTGCAAAGCTGGATGAAGGAATCGGTCATCGTGGCGGACGGGGCCACGGGTACGGTGCTCCAGTTGAGGGGCGTGCCCAGAACCCACTGCATCGAGGAGGCGAACCTCAGCCAGGCGGATTTGGTCTTCGCCCTGCATCGCGACTACGTGCACGCGGGGGCCCATATCCTGACGACCAACACCTTCAAGGCCAACCGGCTGAGCCTCGCGCGGTTCGACTTGCAGGGGCGCCTGAAGGACATCAACGCCCGCGGGGTCGAGATCGCCCGCCGGGCCGCCCACGGGGCTCCCGTCTGGGTGGGCGCCTCCATGGGCCCCCTCAAGGTCATGCTCAAGCCGTACGGCGACATGGACGAGTCCGAAGCGAGGGAAATTTGCCTTGAACAGGTGGCGGCCCTTGCGGACGCGGGACCTGACATCTTCGTCATCGAGACCCAGCAGTCCGTGCTGGAGGCCCTCTTCTTCCTCGACGCATGCAAGGCCGTGGCTCCCCAGATCCCCGTCCTTGCCTCCCTTACCTTCAACCGGGACGGACGGACCTTCTTCGGCGACGCGCCCGTGGACGGCTGCCGCCGCCTGGCACGCGCCGGAGCCGACGTGGTGGGCATCAACTGCTCCGTGGGGCCGGCCGATACCCTCCCCCTGGTGGAAGACGTGGCGCGCAACGTGGATCACCCTCTCGTGGTGATGCCCAATGCAGGGTATCCCACGGAAGTGGACGGCCACCTCCACTACCTCTCCAGCCCCGAATACGTGGCGGGCTACGTGAAGCACTACATGGACCTGGGCGTGAACATCGTGGGCGGGTGCTGCGGCACAACGCCCGAAACCATCCGCGCCATCGCCGCCGCTGCCAAAGGCCGGCCTCCCGTGAGGCGGCAGGTGAGTCCGGAAGGCCGCATGGTGATCGAGGATGTCCCCGACCGGCCCCTCACGGCGGCGCACCCCGTGGCCTCGGGCTTTTTCCAGAAGCTGGCCAAGGAGTTCGCGGTCACCTGCGAACTGGACCCGCCCAAAGGCCCCGATGCGCGGGAGGCCGTGGAGGCGGCTCGACTGCTTAAGCAGGCAGGGGCTTCCGCCGTGGACATCGCGGACAACCCCATGGCCCGGGTTCGCGTCTCTTCCATGGCGCTCGCGCACTTCGTCCAGCAGGAGACGGGCCTGAGCACGATCCTGCACATGACCTGCCGGGACAGGAACCTGCTGGCCCTCCAATCCGAACTGCTCGGCGCGGCGCTCCTGGGGGTGGACGGCATTCTGGCGCTCAGCGGCGACCCCACCGCCATCGGCGACTTTCCCTCCGCCACCTCTGTCAATGACGTGAACGCCGCGGGCCTGGTGAGGATCATCGCCTCCCTCAACCGGGGCTACGACTTCTCCGACCACGCCATCGGCGCTCATGCCAGTTTCGCCATCGGCGTGGGTGTGAACCTGGCGGCGAAGGACATGGGGCGGGAACTGGACAAGCTTAGGGAGCGCATCGACGCCGGGGCCACCTTCGCCATGAGCCAGCCCGTCTTCGACCTGGAGCCGGTGGAGCGCTTTTTGGAGGCGGCCGGCGCCCTGCCCATCCGCATCCTGCCCGGCCTCCTCCCCGTGGGGAGCCTCAAGCAGGCCCTCTACCTCCACAACGAGGTGCCCGGCATGACGCTGCCCCAGGCCTTTCTTTCCAGGCTTCAGAACCTGGAACAGCGCGAGGACCAGCTCTTGCTGGGCGTGGAGGTGAGCCAGGATCTTCTGGAGGGCCTCAAGAAGATCGCACCCGGCGCCTACCTCACCAGCGGCGGGAGAAAGGCCTCCGTTCTGGCGGACGTGCTTCAGTCGCTGTAGAACGGTAAGGGCGGAGCGGAGCCTATTTCCAGGTCACGTCGAAGACGCAGAGCTTGCCCGCGAAGGCCGCGTCGGCCCCGCATTGGTCGTGGGTCACGGCGATGTCCTGAGCACCCAGCGTCTCCAGCGCGCCGTACAGGTACCCCACCCCCGTGGAGCAATCCATCCGGCTGGCCTTTCCCAAGCCCCGGTTGTCCACGGTCACCCTGAAGTGGCCCGGGCCGGCCTCCTCGACGGAAAACTTGTTGGCGGCCTCGGCCCCGTAGCACTGCCTGTAGATGCTAAGGAACGTGTACTTCAGCCAATCCTGAGGCTTCTTGCCTTGAAAAAACGCCTTGAACACCGTATCGGCCTGGCGGTGCGCGTTGAAGCGCCCGGCTTCGGAGGTGATGCAGGGGCGCTTGGAACTGGTGGTGTAGAGGGGCGCTCCCGGGCCTTTGAGGGCCACGGTCATGGCCTCCAGAAAGACGCCGTCCACCCACTCTGGGAATAAGGCGCTCGCCAGTACCACGCCGGAAAAGACCTTGTCCTTCAGGAACTGCTCCCGCTCGGGCGTCCCCGCCAGGCGTAGGGCCGCCTCTTGGACCAAAGCGAGGGTCTCCTCCTTGCCGAGGCCGTGCTCCTGGCTGTAGGCCTCGATGAAAAGGAGCCGTCCCTTGATGAAATCCCCCAGCTGCCGGTCACTTCCCGCCTCACTCATCCACGCACCTCGCGGCGGCAGTGTACCGCTTGCCCTCGCTCATATCCATCCCAGGCGCTTGGCCGCCCCGTAGATCAGGTAGAGACCCATGAACACCACGAAAACCCCGAACGCCATCCTAAGCACGGGCCCCGAAAGCCTGTTGGCCACCATGGCGCCCACCCACGCGCCCCCGAGGCATCCCACGGCGATGATGGCGGCGGCCCACGGGTCCACGTTGCCGTGGCGGTAATACTCCACCACCGCCGCCAGTCCTATGGGCGGCAGGAGGACCGCCAGGCTCGTGCCCGTAGCCTTGTGCTGAGAAAAATCCATGAGGTAGACCAGGGCCGGCACGATGATGATGCCGCCTCCGATGCCGAAGACTCCGGAGAGAATGCCCGCGAGCAGGCCGACCATCAGCAGCGCAAGGACGGATACCAGAAGCGTCATGCTGGAGCCTCCCTCATTCCGCGGGCCGAAGCCTCGCAATCGATTGGATGATTTCTTCGAGACGCTGGAGAAAACGCGACCGGTCCCGCTTCTCGAAGGGCGCGGGCCCTCCCGTGAGGGTCCCAGATTCTCGCAGGTAGGCCAGGAGCTCTCGGTTCGCCATGGCCTCGCCTATGGAATCGGGCGTGAACTCCCGGCCATTGGGGCCCAGCACCCGCGCTCCCTTCTCCAGAGCCCGGGCGGCGAGCGGAATGTCACTTGATATTACAATGTCATCCGGGCAGACCCGCCCCACGATCCAATTGTCGGCGGCGTCGAAGCTCCCGTCCACCACGACCTGCTCCACGTCCTCATCCTCGGGTACCCGCATCCGCGCGTTGGCCACTACGGTGACCTTGAGTCCGTGGCGCCAGGCGACCTTGTAGGCCTCCTGCTTGACGGGGCACCCGTCCGCGTCGATATAAATCCGGGTCAAGGCGACGTCCCTGCCTGCCTAACCATTCATCCTCCACAGCTCCCAGTTCAATGCCGAGGCGAGGGTCACCCACAGCAGGTAGGGCACCAGCAGTGCTCCAGCCAAAGGCCGCACGCGCCAGAAGACCGTGAGGGTGGCCAGAATGAGAACCCAGAGCGCCATGATGTCCGCCAAGGCCAGTCCCGGCCGGTGCAGGCCGAAGAACAGCCAGGACCAGGCCGCGTTGAGGGCCAATTGGAGAACGAAAAGCCTTAGCGCCACTCGGGCGCCCGCGAACCCTTCCCGCGACCAGACGAGCCATGCCGCCAGGGCCATGAGCACATACAGGGCCGTCCAAACAGGGCCAAAAATCCAGCCCGGCGGCGTCCAGGAGGGCTTCTGCAGGAGGGCGTACCATGGACCGGGAGGGAACACCACGCCTCCCGCAGCCGCGCAAAGGCACGCCACCAGCCAACCCGCGAGGCCGAACCCTTTGCCCGTGCCCGTCAATGCCACCTCGCTCCCTTGGCGAAGGCGTGTCCCGGATTGCACGCCCTTCTCTCGGACCACACCGCGGCCGGCCCGCTAGTTCCCGTCCGTCTGGTACTCCTGGCGGAACTGGTGGTAGCGGGCGAGAAGCCCCTTCTCGTGGCCGATCTCGTCCTCGTAAAAGCCCTTGAGAACAGCCCTCAGCATGGGGTCCTCACACAGGCCCATGGCCTCCTGGTACATGGCCTGGGCCTCGCGTTCTGCTTGAAGGGCCCTCTTGAAGATCGCGAAGAGCCGCTTCTCGTTTTCGGACATGGCCTTCAGCGTCGCCATGGTGCCTCCCTCCTTTGTAGGATTCTGGTCTAGGGAGATACTAGGCGCCTCAGCCGCTGGCCGCAACCCACGCATGGACTGAACGGGGATTCGCGGCCCATCCTTAAGGCGTTCGCGCAACCATGAGGAAAACCGGATAGTCCCTCGTGCTCCCGCCCGCCTCCTTCGCGACCCGGAAAACGGTCTCGAAACTGGCCTCGCCCAAACCGGCCCGCCGCGCCCGCTCTCCCAATTCGGCTCGGTCAAATCCTCTGTGCCCGGTAAATCCCGCCCCGTGGAATGACCCGTCCTCCGTGTCCAGGTCCGCCACGCACAGGTGACCTCCGGGCCTGAGCAGGCGGTGGAATTCGCGCAAGATCCCATCCGTATCCGGGATGTGGTGGAGTGTCATGAGCGTATAGATGAGATCAAACCCCCGCGCGGGCATTGAATCCACGCTGAGGTCCAGCTTGATGGGAGTCATGTTCCCTACGCTGCTGGAGGCGATCTTGCTCCGAAGTGCCGCCAGCATGCCGTCGGAGCTGTCCGCCAACGTGATGTGGCCCAGGTACGGCTGAAGCGCGAAACTGAGCAGGCCCGTCCCGCAGCCGTACTCCAAAGCCTCCATGTGAGGGCCCAGTACCACCCGGTTTCGTATGGCTTCCGCCACGGTGCGCGCCCGGATGATCTTGTCTGGATCCGAGTCCCAGTCCTTCGCCTTCTCGTCAAATTCATTCACCACGGGCACCTCCTCGGCGGCCGCATCTCTAGGCTTACCTCTGTTTCCGCCATGGCCGGAATTTCCAGTGCGTGCGCATTTCCCGGATGCTCTACTGGTCCGCCGACGCCGGGAGGACCGGCTTGATGTCCACGACGGGCGTTCCGTCGATGGCTTCCAGCGGCCCGACCTTGAGGCGGCCGTCCTTGATCTCAAAAATCGTGACGCGATGGAGGGCCACGGGGTTGGGCCTGTCGGGAGACCGCGTCGCGAAGACGCCCCGAAGAGGATTGGAGTCATCTCGCCGTGGGTGAACGGCGAGAACGTCGCGGCGCGCCTTGTGAAACCAGGTGATCAGCACGATGTCCCGTCCCGCTTCGAGGCCCTGCAATCCCGGCTCCACCGAGGGAAGCAACTCCAGCCACGCGGAGGGAGCGCCCTCGTAACCCTGCCGAGGCGCCCCGATAGCCTCCTCAAGCGAAGACCGCACGTAACCTATGGGGCGAATGTCATAGGTCTCATGTTTCCCCATGACGGTCTCCTGATTCCCCGGTGCCTGCCCTACTCCTGCTCCTGTATTGCCAAAGGCCCCATGCCAACCAGGCGAGGGCCAAGACGAGGTACACGATCACCCGCGCGAGCCCGTGGTGCCTGTACGCCTCGGCCATAAGCAACGCGTAGCATGCGCAGAACACGATCCCAAAAAGGAGGAAGGCAAAGGGGTTAACCCGGGCCCAGGCCGCCCCCCTCGTGAGGAGCAAGCCGGCGCCCGCCAAGAGCAGCGGCAGCAAGACGGCCCCCGCAACGAGGATTACTCCAGGTACGATTCCAGCTTGGGTGACATCCATCTCCTACACCCTACCGTCCTGTGATGTTCTGGCCCCGTATCCCGAGTCACGGTCTAGGATATCCTCACCCGATCTCCCGCTTGAGCTCCCTGGCCAGAAGCTCTTCAAGGGCCACGCGGGGGGGCAGATTTTGGAAGAGGATGCGTTCCACGGCGAAGGTAATGGGCATGTCCACGCCCTTGCGGCGCGCCAGGTCGGACACGGAGCGGGTCGTGGGAACGCCTTCAGCCACCATCTTCATGGAGGCGAGAATCCCATCGAGGGTTTCGCCCTTGCCCAAGCGAACGCCCACGGTGCGGTTGCGGCTTTCGCTTCCCGTGCACGTCAGCACGAGGTCGCCAACCCCCGAAAGCCCCGAGAAGGTCTGGGGATCGGCCCCCAGCGTCTCTCCCAGGCGCACGATCTCCCGGAGCCCGCGGGTAATGAGGGCCGCGATGGTATTGGGCCCGAAGCCGAGCCCCACGGCGATACCGCAGGCGAGGGCCACCACGTTTTTGACGGCCCCGCCCATCTCTACCCCCGCCCGGTCCGTGCTCGCGTAACCGCGCAGGGGCTTGTGCGACACGAGGCGCTGGGCGGCTTCGGCTCGGGCCGGGTCAGGAGCCGCCAGGACCACCGTGGTGGGATCGCCGCAGGCCAAACCGTGGGCAAAGGTGGGACCGCTCAGGGCCACCACCGGAGCGCAGGAGGACGGGGCGTAGGCCTCGATGACGGCGCTGGGCGGGAGGAGGGTCCCTTGCTCGAACCCCTTGGACGCCGAAATGATGAGGGCGCCCTCGGGGCAGCGTGCGCCGATCTTCGTCCACAGCGCCCTCGTGGCCTGAGTTGGGCTCACCGAGAGCCATGCGGCCGCACCCTCCGGCACATCCTTCGGGTCGTGGAAGAGGTGGATCGCACCGGGCAGCGGATAGCCGGGGAGGAAGTCAGCGTTCTCGCCAGTTTTCAGCATGGAGTCGTACTGGCTCGCCTCGTAGACCCAAAGCGCCACGCCGTGGCCTCCCCTGGCCAGGTGCAGGGCCAGCGCCGTTCCCCAGGAGCCTGCGCCCCAGACCACCACCAGTTCCCTCTTTCGGCCCTTGGGTGCGCTCATGGTTTCTCGTCCACGGACCTTCCGCTCCCTGAACCCCACAGCTTGGACTCGGTGCCCGAAAGGAGGTTGCGAATGTTGGAGTGATGCCTGGCCACGAGGAGCAGGGACAGGCACGCGCCGATGAGGGCCGACGGGAGGGTGTACCATCCATATGCCATATGACATCCAATCATGGTTCCACCGAACGCCAGGGCAGCGAGGATGCTTCCCAGGGAAACCCAACGCAGGGCCAGCACTTCCAGGATGAATACGCCCAGGGCCGCGAGGGTGGGAACCGGCGCGATGAAGAGGAAGGCCCCCAATCCCGACGCTATTCCCTTCCCTCCCCGGAAGCCAAGGGAGAAGGGAAAACAGTGTCCGGCCACGGCGGCCGCCCCTCCCGCCGCATCCATCCACGGCTGGGAGCCCCATCTCCGGCAAATCCATACGGAGGCCGCGGCCTTGGCGAAATCCAGCGCCAGCGTGAGCGCGCCGAGGGCTTTGCCCTGGGTGCGCAGCACGTTCGTGGCCCCGATGTTGCCCGAACCGTGATCCCGTATGTCCGCGCCGCTTTTGTACCGCGTCAGGATGTACCCGAAGGGGATAGAGCCGAGCAGGTAGCACAGGATGATCAGGAGCATGTCCCTGAAGGTCACGTGAGGGCCCCGAATCGCCACTCGGCCAGGACGCGGTAGATGGGGCCCTCGGGGGTCAGCGTGCTCTGGTAGAGGCGCAGCCGGTCGGGCCGCTCCACCCCCGCCTCGAGGGCCATCATGACCTTGAGAGCCTGGACGAGCTGGGGCTCCCGGCTCGGCTCGCGCAGGCGGCCCAGGGTGAGGTGCGGTTTGAAGGAGCGCTCCTCCCGAGGCAGCTTCAGCGGCGCCAGAGCCAGCTCCACTGTTCGCTGAAGGGCCGCGAGGCGCCCGTTGGCGTCGTCCACGCCGCACCACACGACCCTGATCTTGTCGCCCGCCGCGAAGAAGCCCACGCCACGCACCTTGTAGGTGAAGGCCGCGGCCCTCTTGGCCACCTCCGCCATGGGAAGGGCCAGCCTGTCTCGCTGCTCCGGGTTGAGATCGGCGAAGAACTTGAGGGTGAGGTGCATTTGGCCTGGGTCAACCCACTTCACGTGGACCGTCTCGGGCTTCAACCGGGCCTGAACACCGGCCAGGGCCTCCCGCGTCTCCTTGGACAGGTCCAACGCCAGGAACGCACGCATGGGAAAGCCTCCTGTCTTTCAGAGTATCGAATCACCCTTGCGCCGTCAATGGAAAGGGCGGACCCAAATTCCGCGTTGGGCGGGAACAAGAAGGTTCGAAGGCTCATGAATGCTGCTTCTTTAGAAAGCCGCCGATTACGTTTCCAGGGGCTTAGGGGCATTCGAGCCGGAGGCGAAGAATGCTCCAAGGGTGGGGGTGAGGCTCCGCGGGCCTTGCCCTCGGAGCGGGGAGGGAAGGGCCCTCTTCGTATAGGAGACACTTCCTTTCTGCCGTGGACTCCATTCACCGCCGAAGGCAGAGCATTTCGATCTCGGAATTAGGGGCGGAGCCGGAACCGGAATACAAAAGGCTCAAAGACCGGTGTCCAAATGCCCCCATAGCCTCCAATTGTCGCTTGACATTGAGGCTTGGCCGCCCTATGGTTGCGTCATGAGTGGCGAAGGTCCCACCCCTCGCTCCCGGCACGGCCTGATCGCACGCCTGGACTACGGCTACCCCTCCCTGGAAGCACCTGGATGGACCGAAGGTGATCTCTCGCGCCAGCCGCTGGAAGAGGCGCTGAGGGCCGCCAGAGGCGCACCAGGACTCGTACTGCGGCACGCCGAGTGGGCTCTGGCGTGGGCGGGAACGCGGGAAGGCGAGGGCCTCTGGCCCCGCCTCGCGACGCTCGCGCGAAGGCCCGGCTTGGTTCTGGAGTGCAGGTTCCCCCGCCACGCCAGAGACCTAGACGGCATCCTTCGGGCCGCGGGCCTGGGAGCGGACACCTGGGAGACTCCCGCCTCCGGCGCCATTCCTCCCCTCTATGGCGAGCTGGCGGCGAGTCCGGTCCTCCGCCGCCTTCACCTGGACTACGAATGGGCCACGGGTATGGGCGCCGCCCGAGGCGGCGCCGCCCTTCTCCGCATCGCCGTCCTCCTGGCTAGGGAGGGCCCCGCGGCCGTGCCCGAGCTGGCCGCGCGGTTGAGCCTCACGGCGGGAGCCTGCCGCGCCTACCTGACGTGGATGGAGGACGCCGCCCTGGCCCGCCGCGAAGGCCGCGCTTTCGCCTTGCGCCATCCCCTCCTCGCCGGCCTCTTCACCCAGGAAAAGCCCGGACAACCAGTCACCGCGCCTCGGGCCGGCCGCATCTCCCGCCGTTCCCCTTCCAGGCAACATCCCCCCGAAGCTCCTTCCCGCCAGCCCTCCGGCATGGATTGGGATTAGCCCGACCGGGCGCTGCCGTTCCCTTCACTGGCCTTGTGGCTCTTCCACGCACCGGTTCACAAGTCACCGGGCTCGTGTGGTTCGTGGCATGAAGGGGCGGTATACTCGCCCGCTGGAGGCCGCATGAGGGTCACATTCCTGGGCACGGGCACGTCGGTGGGAGTTCCGGTGATCGGGTGCAGATGCCGAGTCTGCACGTCGCTCAATCCCAAGAACAAGCGCCTCCGCCAGTCGCTCTGGATCCGCAACGGCAGCGCCTCCATCCTCGTGGACGCGGCCGTGGACTTCAGAACGCAGGCGCTCCAGCACGGCATTCGCCGCGTGGACGCCATCCTCCTCACGCACGCCCACGCGGACCACATCCTGGGGTTGGACGAAACTCGAGTTTACGCCTACTGGCAGAAAGCCCCCGTGCCCGTTTACGGCAGCCGCCATACCCTGGACGGAGTGCGCCGCACATTTTGGTACGCCTTCGAGGAGGGACCCGAAGGGGGCGGGAAGCCCAAGCTGGACTTGCGGGAACTGCCGGACGAGCTGGAGACCGGAGGACTCCGGGTGGTTCCCGTGGAAGGCGATCACGGCTACATCCCCGTCACGGGCTACCGGGTGGACGGCTTTGCCTACCTCACGGACTGCAAGCGCGTCCCTCCGCGGGCCATCCAGGCCCTGCGGGGCCTTGACACCCTCGTCATCAACGCCCTCCGTTACACACCTGAGCACTCCACCCACATGACCGTGGGCGAAGCTCTGGCGGCCATCGAGGCCATCGGCCCGAGGCGCGCCTTCCTCATCCACATGGGCCACGAACTGGATCACGATGAGCTGGCCGCCTCCCTCCCCGAAGGCGTCGCCCCCGCGTACGACGGATTGGAACTGGACTTTTAGAACCAGTGAGGAGCAGGCATGAGAACCTCTTGTCGCCGCGCTCCGCACTTCGCACGCCTCACGTCTCACTCTTCTATGGAGATGTCATATGACTGTTGCCTCGTCATACCCTGATCTGAAGGGCAAGCGCGTGCTCGTCACCGGTGCTAGCTCGGGCATCGGCCTGGCCTGCGCCCAAGCTTTCTTGCGACAGGGCGCGCGGGTGGCGGCCCACTACCGGTCGCAGCCCGGCCCCGTGGAGGCCCTCGCCAAGAAACATCCCGCCCGGCTTCGCCCCGTCCAGGCGGACTTGGCGCGGGAGGAAGGATGCATCGAAGCCGTGGGCGCGGCATGGAAGGCACTGGAGGGGTTGGACGTCGTCGTCCACTCCGCGGGGATATGGAACGAAGGCCCCATCCGTGACCTGAGCAAGGAAACGCTGGAGACCCTATTCCGGACCAACACGTTCTCCAGCTATTATCTGGCCCGGGAGTTCGCGCGGGTCTCCGAGGGGGGAGCCTACGTCATCATCGGCTCCACCGCCGGCCAGCGGGGCGAGCCGGGACACAGCCATTACGCGGGGAGCAAGGGCGCCGTGCAATCCATGGTGTATTCGCTGGCCCAGGAGCTGGCCCCGGGGTTTCGCGTCAACCTCGTCTCGCCGGGCTGGGTTCGAACGCCCATGAGCCAGGCCACCCTCGACGCTCGGGAGGCGGCCATCGTGGCGGTGGTGCCACTCAACCGCGTGGCGGAGGCGGAAGACGTAGCCGCCGCGACGCTCTTCCTCGCCTCAGATGTCAGCAGACATCTAACTGGCGTCGACCTGTGCTGCAGCGGAGGAGCCCTCCTGCCCATGCCAAGGGGATAGCCGCACGAGGGTGGCCCCCCAGTGGCCGAGGACGGGCGGCGCGAGCTGGAAGGATTCCACGAAGGGAACGCGGGGCAGGAGGGCATGGACGGTTCGCTGGAGCGCGCCCGTGCCCTTGCCGTGAACGACCCGGACTTCCAGGATGCCTCGCTTGCGGCACTCGGCGAGGTACTCCGGGAGGAGTTCCTTCACGTCCTTCGGATCAAAGGTGTGCAGATCCAACGTGCCGTCGATGGGAATGGAGATCGGGTCGTCGCCCATGCGTTGATCCCCCGGGCGGTCAGGCTCACGAACCACCACGCAATGGACAATAGGCTAAAGGGCGCTTTGCG